>NZ_QZWE01000078.1:0-203 GCF_003602035.1 Halococcus sp. IIIV-5B
CGCATGTCTCGTGGGCTCGGTCCGGTATGGGACAAGACCAGCGTGCTGGTGGCGACGGAGTTCGGCCGCACCGCCGCCGCGAACGGCACCGGCGGCACCGACCACGGCCAGGGATCCGTGGCGATGCTGATGGGCGGCGCGGTCGCGGGCGGACGCGTGATCGCCGACTGGCCCGGCCTGCGCAACGCCGACCTCTACGAAGG
>NZ_QZWE01000079.1:0-406 GCF_003602035.1 Halococcus sp. IIIV-5B
GATCAAAAGATCCTGATAGGACGCTATTGTCTGTATCTACTTCTTTGATTGTCAGGCCAGTTTCATCACTAACAACTGCTCCGCGTGCGTCGGCGCGTACCTGAGTGATATTAATCTTTTGAGTCATGATCCTGTCTTCCCTTAAGGCCACAAAGCCGTAATATCGGCGTTAGGATTCACCCAAAGAACGCCAGCCTGTGCGTCAGTTGGCGCAGTAGCACTAACGATGATAGGCATAGATCCAGCAGCTCCTGTCGCACCTGTCGGGCCGGTTGGACCGGGTGCACCAGTCGGGCCGGTTGCTCCAGTTGCCCCACGATTACCTGTCGGGCCGGTGTTTCCATCTGGGCCGGTTGGGCCGGTTGGACCTGGGTTGCCATCAGGACCGCGTCCCCCAGGTCTACCA
>NZ_QZWE01000080.1:0-406 GCF_003602035.1 Halococcus sp. IIIV-5B
GTGGTACATATGGCAGCCAATGACGTCTCAGGAATTTTCAATGCCAATGGCCCTGGAGGAAACCTTACGATGGAGGAGTTCCTGCAAACATGTGCCTCGACTCTCAATGAAGATGTGACCTTCACATGGGTATCTTCCGAATTTTTGGAGGAAGAAGGCATCCGTCCATGGAAAGACTTACCGGTTTGGATCCCGACTGAGAAAAACTTCAGTCAAGATGCGGGAAAAGCCATTGAAAGTGGACTGACGTTTCGACCGTTAAAAGAGACCATCGCAGCTACTTATCAATGGGATCGAAATCGACATGAGAGTATTGAGCATGCAGGTTTAACGAAGCAACAGGAAACGGATCTACTGGAAAAATGGCATCGGAGGAAGCGTGCCATTAAGGAGAGTAATTTCTAAG
>NZ_QZWE01000081.1:0-396 GCF_003602035.1 Halococcus sp. IIIV-5B
ACCACGAACTGTTCGGCGATCTGCGTGACGCGCGCCGTCCCCACGCGCGTGGTGATGAGATTGAGCATCATGTCGAGCGGCGCGACGCCGCCCGTGCAGGTCACGCGGTCGCGGTCGATCACGAATAGCTCTTTGAGAAAGCGCGTAGACGGAAATTCCTCCTTCAGCGCCGACATGTTTTCCCAATGAATCGCGCATGCATAGCCGGCCAGCAGTCCGGCCTTGGCGAGCGCATAGGTGCCGGTGCACAGGCTGCCCAGCACGACGCCCGAGCGTGCGAAGCGACGCAATACGGCAAGATGCGCCGCGGTGGTCGCGCGCTGCACGTCGACACCGCCGCAGACGAACACGATATCGGGCTGGCCCGCGCATTCGGCCGGGCCGCTGTCGATGGAC
>NZ_QZWE01000008.1:0-147995 GCF_003602035.1 Halococcus sp. IIIV-5B
GTTTCGTTGTTTCCGGTGAACTCCACGAGAGTAGCGCCAACGGTGGTTCACTTGGCGACGAAGACGAGATCAGTGGGAGTACCGCTGAGGGCTACGTCTCTGGTGGTACCGACTCATACGCCTTCTCGGGTAATCTAGTCTCATTCACTCTCGACGGTGATGCCACCGTCATGCTGAACGGCGACGAAATCGACCCCGGTGCGTACAACCTCATTTCGATCACCGCTGACTCACGTGCCGACTACACGTTCTCCGTGACGAGCGGGCTCGAGAAGAGTACCGCCGGCAACGGGACGATCGATTCTGGCGACAAGATATCAGGATCGACGGCGACCGGCTACGTCAACGGCGGTACTGACGCCTACACCTTCGCCGGCGAACTCATCAACCTCGACGTCGATGGCGACGCGACGGTCAGAGTGAACGGTGAAACGATCGCCGACTCGGGACCATCGCCAGTGCTCGGTATCCACAGTGGCATCAGCGACACGAACTTCGCGACCATCGACCGGATCGAGGAGTGGCAGGACGCACAGTATCCCGTCCAGACGATCTTCATCCCGTGGAACTCGGACGAGGGGCACCTGAACTGGCTGTTCGACTATCTCCTCCCGCGGATATGGGATGCGGGGCGGATCCCGCTCATCACGTGGGAGCCGTACACGCCGGGGGCGAGCGCCGCGTCGGTCGACACGCAGGCTATCGTCGAGAACCAGGAGTACAGCGCCTACCTCGAGAGCCTCGATACCACCACACCGGACGACATCGAGGTTCGAATCGCGAACGGGGAGTACGACGACTACCTCAAGACGTGGGTCTGGCGGCTCCGGCAGTGGCTCGCGGGTCCCGACGGCGAGCAGGGCACCGACGACGACCGCCGGGCGTACATCCGCCTCGCGCACGAGATGAACGGTGACTGGTACCCGTGGTCGCCGACGGTCGGGAACTCCTCGGCGTCGAGCTACGTCGAGATGTGGCGGCACGTCCACGACCAGTTCCGGTACTCGGGGATCGACACCGCGAACATCGAGTGGATGTGGTGTGTCAACGCCGAGGACCAGGGCTCGTACACCGCCGAGGAGCTCTATCCCGGCGACGACTACGTCGATTGGCTCTCGGTCGACGGATACCAGTGGGGGACGAGTCAGGACTGGTCGAGTTGGCGCTCGCCCGATGCCGTCTTCGGGAACATGCTCGGTCGGGTCCGAAACCTCGGGGACAAACCCGTCTGTATCGCCGAGACCGCGAGCAGTTCGGCAACGAACTCCGGGTCCGACCCTGCCCGGAAAGACGACTGGATCCGCAGCGCGTTCGAGTACTTCGACGACGAAGGCGTCGACATGTGGTGCTGGTTCAACGAGGACAAGGAGACCGACTGGGCGATGTTCAACGGCAGGCACGGCACCGAGCGGGTGAGCTACGACGGCGAGCGGGTCAACGCCTACACGGCCTATCGGGAGGGTGTCGACGCCTACTCGGGAGCTGGCGCGGCAGCCTCGGGTACGACCCCGCTCACGTCCGCGTCGTTCAACGGGGAGTAGCCTCAGTACCGGGAGAAGACGGGGCGGCTCGGGAAACGGGTCTCGTCACACGGGGCTCGGTGGGGGTAACCCTCGTCACGGCCGCCCGGTCGGGTTATTCGGGATCCGGACTTGTGTCTTTTGTCCGGTCGGCGAGCCCCGCGAGCTCGTCGGCTCGGTCGGCGATATCGCTCGGGGCGAGTGGTCCGTCCTCGGTGACGACGGTGACGGTGTCGGCTGGGGTGCGGTCGAAGGTCGGGTTCGCGACGTCGATCGTCTCCTCGCCGTCGTAGACTGCGTCACGAGCCCCGTCCTCGAAGTCGGGGTCGCCGTCGTAACTGATCTTGTCGCTCGACGTGACGGCGTAGGTAGGAATACCCTCGTGAGCGGCGGCGAGAGCGAGGCCGCGCGTCCCGACCTTGTTCACGATGCTTCCGTCCGGCAGGACCGTGTCCGCACCGACGAGCACGCATTCGACGGGACGGGTCGCGAGGAGATGCGGGAGGGCCGCGTCCACCGCGAGCGTCACCGAGCGGTCGTCGGCGAGCGCTTCCGCGACACCGACACCCTCACGCGCGGGCCGTGACTCGCCGACGATCACCGATGTCCCGTCGGCCGTTCGGAGCGCGTCGAGCACCGTTCCCGACCGGGAGAGCGTGACCACGGTCCCCGAGAGCAGGGCGGCCGCCTCGCGTGCGGCCGCGGCGTCCGCTTCGAACGCGCGTTCGATGCCGTCGATGGCGGCCCGCTCGACCGCTTCAGCCGTCCCGCTCTCGTTCGCCGTAGCCATCGCGCGGTTGACCCGGTTCCGGACGACCGCCATGCTCGGGCGCGCCGCGCGGAGATCCGCAGCGAGCGCCACGAGGTCGTCCCACTCGTGTTCGCCGCTTGGGTCGTCAGCCGTCGCGAGCCCGCCGGCGCGATCCCGGAGGACGGCGAGGGCGCGGACCGAAAGCCAGGCCGACCCGTGGTCGGTGTCCGCCGCGACCGTTTCGACCGTGGGCGCGACGCGTTCGTAGGCCCGCCTGAGACCGGGGACCGTCTCGCGCCGCCGGATCTCGGTCGGAGGGACCCACTCGAATTCGACGACTTCGTCACCGGGTTCGACGGCACGCGAGTCGCACTCGAACAGAAACGGGAATGACTCGCGGGACCCCTCTCGTCCGTCCTCGATCGGGAACGGCTCGCCGGTCCGAACGGGCGAACAGTCGTTCTCCGGCCCGACCACCGACCGGATCGCGTTTCGTGCACCCCGTTGGGGGTCGTCCGAAATGGTGTCCGCGACCCCATCCCACCGTCCGGGTTCCCCGTCCGATCCGCGTGGCCGAACCAGCAGAACCTCGCCACGATTTCGGAGGAAGCAGACGGCGGAGCGGTTGGCACGGACTGACATGGGTTTTCCTACACTTCGTCCGGGTCGGTCGTAAACGGTTGGGTCGCGTCGGGGCTGGTTCGGTTCCCGGGAATGGACGAGCGATCGTCTGGAAGGTCCCCTCGGAGTACCGGAACCCATGTCGTGCATGGACAGCCTCAAGTCACGGTAGGCCCGAGTACGAACAAGGATGTACGAACACGACGTCATCGTGGTCGGCGCGGGCGGGGCCGGCCTCCGGGCGGCGGTCGCGGCGGACGAGGAGGGTGCGGACGTCGCCCTCGTCTCGAAGCTCCATCCGGTGCGCTCGCACACCGGGGCGGCGGAGGGCGGGATCAACGCCGCGCTCCGCGAGGGCGACTCGTGGGAATCGCACGCGCAGGACACGATGAAGGGGTCTGACTATCTCGGCGATGCACCCGCCATCGAGACCCTGGTCCACCAGAGTCCCGACGAGGTGATCCAGCTCGAACACTGGGGGATGGCCTTCTCGCGCGAGGACGACGGTCGGATGAGCCAGCGGCCGTTCGGCGGACTCTCCTTCCCGCGGACGACCTACGCCGGTGCCGAAACCGGCCACCACCTGCTCCACACGATGTACGAGCAGGTCGTGAAGCGAGGGATCACCGTCTACGACGAGTGGTACGTCTCGAACCTCGCCGTGACCGACCACGACGACCCGGAGGAGCGCGAGTGCCACGGCGTCGTCGCCTACGACATTCAAACCGGCGAGATCGACGCGTTCAAGGCCCGAAACGGGGTCATCCTCGCGACAGGTGGTCCGGGACAGGTCTACGATCACACCACGAACGCCATCGCCAACACCGGCGACGGTCAGGCGATGGCCTACCGCGCGGGCGTCCCGCTCGAGGACATGGAGTTCGTCCAGTTCCACCCCACGACGCTTCCGTCCACTGGCGTCCTGATCACCGAGGGCGTCCGTGGCGAGGGTGGTATCCTCTACAACTCGGAGGGCGAGCGCTTCATGTTCGAGGGTGGCTACGCGAACAACGTCGGCGAGCTCGCGAGCCGTGACGTGGTCGCACGGGCGGAACTCGACGAGATCAACGCGGGCCGTGGCTTCGAGGACGACTACGTCCACCTCGACATGCGTCACCTCGGCGAGGAGCGGATCACCGATAGGCTGGAGAACATCATCCACCTCTCGGAGGACTTCGAGGGCGTCAACCCCCTGGAGGCCCCGATGCGGGTCAAGCCGGGACAGCACTACGAGATGGGTGGCATCGAGGTCGACGAGAACGGCGAGACCTGTATCGGCGGGCTCTACGCCGCGGGCGAGTGTGCCTGTGTCTCGGTCCACGGTTCGAACCGGCTGGGCGGGAACGCCCTGCCCGAACTCATCATCTTCGGGGCGCGCGCGGGTCGCCACGCCGCGGGCAAGGAGATGAAGCCCGCGGAGATCGAGACCGGGCCCTCGGCGAGCATCGGCTCCGGCGAGGTCGATAGCCCCGTCACACCTGGTGCGGTCGACACCACCGACGACGACGTGGTGGCGGATGGCGGCACCGCCACCGACGGCGGCGCGGTCGTCGGCATGGACGAGACGGTCGAGCACGCGCTCGAAACCGAGCGCGCCCGTATCGAACGGCTGCTCGAAAAGGACGAGGGCGTCCAGCACGCCGAGGTCCGCACCGAACTCCAGAAGTCGATGACGGCGAACGTCAACGTCTTCCGGAACGAGGAGGGCCTGAAGCAGGCGCTCCGTGACATCCGGCAGGCCCGCGAGGACTACGAGGACGTCTACGTCACCGACCCCTCGCGGACCTTCAACACCGACCTCCAGCACACCATCGAGACCCGGAACCTCATCGACCTCGCCGAGGCCATCACGCTCGGCGCACTCGCCCGCACCGAGTTCCGTGGCGCGCACTGGCGCGAGGGCTACCAGGAGCGCGACGACGAGAACTGGATCAAACACACCATGCTCTCCTGGAACGAGGGCTCGCCGAACCTCTACTACGCCCCGGTGATCCTCGAAGGCGAAGAGGGCGAGTACGAGCCGGTCGAGCGGCACTACTAACACCCACCTTTTGCTGCGGTCGCTCGCGTTGCTCGCTCCCTGGCAAAATGTGGATCAAAAGCGCGTCGGGTTCCCTCCGGTCACCCTCGCGCCCGCTCACTCACTCCGTTCGTTCGCGGTACAATAAACTAACACCTCCGCAACCGCTCCGCATAGCACCGCCGAAGCCCTCCGCGCGCGCTCACTTCGTTCCCGTGAGCGAAGCGAACGGGAGCACGGAGCGCGCGAAGTCGTTCGAGAGAGCTTCGCTCTCTCGTGATGACGAAACGGCTTCGCCGTTTCGAACCACGTGCTCCGGAGTTCGCTATTCGTTCGGCCTTCGGCCTCACTCACGCGCTCCGCCCTTCATCCACCAGGCACCGCTCCGCAACTGCTACCACCACCGCGGCGGCCACCGCACCGCACCCGCCGGCCGCGCCGCCGCCATCAACCAGACGAGTTTTCGTCGCGGGCGAAAAATCCGGGGTAATGAACGACGAACTCCGCGAGCAGGTCGAGCACGAGGCCGAAAAACACGCCCTGCTCAACGCGGTCAAACACGACAGCGACGCCGACGTCGGTGCGGTCATCGGCCCCCTGATGGGCGAGAATCCCGACTTCCGCGAACACGGCGACGAAGTCCCCGGTGTCGTCGCACCGGTGGTCTCACGGGTCAACGAACTCGACACCGAGGGCCGACAGAAACGCCTCGAAGTCGTCGCGCCCGACCTCCTCGCCGAACTCCGGACCGACGACGAGGGCGACGACCATCCCCTCCCGGACCTCTCGAATGCCGAGAACTCGACCGTGCGAATGCGCCTCGCACCCAACCCCAACGGGCCCTGGCACCTCGGTCACGGCCGGATGCCCGCCGTCATCGGCACCTACAAAGAGCGCTACGACGGCTGGATGCTCTGTCGATTCGACGACACCGACCCCGAGACCAAACGACCGGACCTCTCGGCCTACGACGCCATCGTGGGCGCTATCGAGTACCTCGGTTTCGAACCCGACGAGGTGGTCAAGGCCTCCGACCGGATGGAGACCTACTACGACCACGCGCGCGAACTCATCGAGTTGGGCGGGGCCTACACCTGCTCGTGTCCCGCCGGCGAGTTCTCGGACCTGAAGAACTCCGGCGAGGCGTGTCCCCACCGCGACAAGAGTCCCCAGAAAACCCGCGAGGAGTTCGAGGCGATGGTCGACGGCGAGTACGGTGCGGGTGAGATGGTGCTTCGCGTCCGCACCGACATCACCCACAAGAACCCCGCGCTCCGCGACTGGGTCGCCTTCCGGATGGTCGATACACCGCACCCGCGCGAGGAAGCCGACCAGTACCGCTGCTGGCCGCTCCTCGACTTCCAGTCGGGCGTCGACGACCATCTTTTCGGTATCACTCACATCATCCGCGGCATCGACCTCCAGGACTCGGCGAAGCGCCAGCGCTTCCTCTACGACTACTTCGGCTGGGAGTACCCCGAGGTCGTCCACTGGGGCCACGTCCAGGTCGAAGCCTACGACGTGCAGATGAGCACCTCGACGATCAAGGAGCGCATCGACGAGGGGTCACTCGACGGCTGGGACGACCCGCGCGCACCCACGCTCGCGAGCCTCCGGCGGCGCGGCATCGAGGGCGGGGCGATCACCGACGCGATGGTCGAGCTCGGCACCTCGACCTCGAACGTCGACCTCGCGATGAGTTCGATCTACGCCGCGAACCGCGAACGGGTCGACGATGACGCCGACCGCGCGTTCTTCGTTCGTGACGGCGTCGAGAGGACCCTCGACGGCGGACCGGAGACCGGCGAGCCGCCCGTCCACCCGGACCACACCGACCGCGGCGTTCGCGAGATCCCCGTCGACGAAGCGGTTCTCGTCGAACCCGACGACCTCCCGGACGAGGGCGAGCGCGTCTGGCTGAAGGGCTACGGTTGTGTCCGACACAGCGAGAACGAATTCGAGTTCGTCGGTACCGACATCGACGTGGTCCGCGAGGAGGACGTGCCGGTGGTCCACTGGGTTCCGGCGAACGAGAACCGCCCGCTCACGCTCCGGACGATGGAGGGCGACGTCGCGGGTCACGCCGAGCCCGGTATCGGCTCCGCCGACCCCGACGACGTCGTGCAGTTCGAGCGAATCGGGTTCGCTCGGATCGACCGGCAGGGCTCGGACGAGACGGTGGCGTACTTCGCGCATCCGTAGCGGGGACGGTTTCAGTAGTTATTAATCGCTCCCGGACGGATCGTAACTCATGGAGATCATCGACCCGCACATGCACATGGTCTCGCGCTCGGCCGACGACTACCAGCGCGCGCGGATGGCCGGCGTCGAGTGCTGCATCGAACCCGCCTTCTGGAGCGGTACCGACAAGGAGTACGCGGGCTCGTTCTTCGATTACTTCGAGCAGATAATCGACTTCGAGACCCAGCGCGCGGAGCGCGCGGGTGGGATGAGTCATTATGTGACGATCGGTCTCGAACCAAAGGAGTCGAACTACCGCGAGATGGCCGAGGAAGTCCTGGAGGGGATCCCCGAGTACCTCGACCGCGAGAACGTCGTCGGGGTCGGCGAGATCGGCTTCGACCAGCAGACGGATGCTGAAGAATGGGCGCTCCGCGAGCAGTTGCGGATGGCCGACGAGCGCGAACTCCCGGTCATCATCCACACCCCACACACCGACAAACTCTCCGGCACCGAGCGGATCGTGGAGGTCATCGAGGACGAGGGCGTGACCCAGGAGCGGATCGTGATCGACCACAACACGGCCGAGACCATCGAGACCTCCCTGACGACCGACTGCTACGTCGGCTTCACGCTCTACCCCGGGAAGATCGAGGACGAGGCCGCGATCGACCTCCTCGAGGAGTACGGCACCGACAAGATGCTGTTCAACAGCGCCGCCGACTGGGACCCCTCGGACCCCCTCGCGGTCCCCAAAGCACGGGACAAGATGCTGGACCGTGGCTGGGATCGCGAGGACGTCAAGAAGGTCGTCTTCGACAACCCCTACGAGTTCTTCGACCAGTCGCCGAACTTCGACTACGAGCGCCCATGAAGTTCGGCTTCTCGGCCAACGCGTTCCGCGAGTATACACCTGTGGAGACCATCGAGATCGTCGCCGACGCGGGCTACGACGGGATCGAACTCCTGTTCGACCGACCCCACCTCTACCCGCCCGACACGGATTCGGAAACCGTCGAGCGGGTCCAGCAGACCCTCGCCGACAACGACCTCGCGATCAGCAACTGCAACGCGTTCATGCTGACCGCGATCGAGGGCTTTCACCACCCCTCCTACATCGAGCCGGGCACCGACTACCGGCAGCGGCGGATCGACTACACGAAGGGCGCGCTCCGGACCGCGGCGGCGCTCGACCACGACTACATCTCGATCGAGCCCGGCGGTCCGATCCCCGAGGAGAAGTCCCGCGAGTGGGCGCTGGAGACGTTCATCGAGAGCCTCGACGAGGTCATCCCGGTCGCGGAGGAGGTCGGTGTGGACCTCCACGTCGAACCCGAACCCGACCTCCTGATCGAGACGGTCGACGAGTACCTCGAGTTCGTCAACCGGATCGACCATCCTCGGATCCGCTGTAACTTCGACGCGGGCCACCTCTTCTGTGTTGGCGAGGACCCGGTCGAAGCGTTCGCCGCGCTTGCCGACTACGTCGACCACGTCCACCTCGACGACATTCCCGAGGACCGCCGGCACGAACACACCCAGCTCGGCGAAGGCGCGATGGACATCGACGGCTTCCTCGGGGCGCTCGACGACGCGGGGTACGAGGAGTTCGTGACGGTCGAGCTCTACCCCTACGAGGAGACGGCGGCCGAGACCGTCGAGGACGCGATGGCCTACCTCGAAACCCACGGGTGGGCCTGAGACGGGTGCCGCGCGGCGACCTCCGGGACCGGTTCGAGGCCTACGCGAGTCTAGTCCGGCTGCCGAACCTCTTCAGCGCGCCGCCCGACGTGGTGCTCGGCGCGGCACTGGTCGCCGCGAGCGGTGGTTCGGTGTCGATCCCCGCGCTCGCCGGCCTCGCGCTCGCCTCCGTTCTCCTCTACGCGGGCGGCACGACGCTCAACGACTATTTCGATGCTCCAGCCGATGCACGGGAGCGCCCCGAGCGCCCGATCCCAAGCGGGCGGGTCTCGCGCGCGAGCGCAGGTGTCCTCGGTGGCGGTCTGCTGACGGCCGGAGTTCTCGTCGGCTCCCTCGCGGCTGGCCCGTGGGCTGGACTGGTCGCGGCGGCGCTCGCCGGCGTCGTGCTCGCCTACGACGGCTGGTTGAAGGGGACAGGCGTTGGATTCCTCGCGATGGGCGGTGCACGCGGCCTCGACGTCGCGCTCGGGTTCGCGGCGGGCGGCTTTCGGATACCGACTTGGACCGTGTTCGTCCCGCTGGTCGTGGTCGGCTACATCGCGCTCGTCACGCGGATGGCGGCGAACGAGGCCACCACTACCGAGCGGGACGTCGTGGCGGGCGCGGCGGGCGGGGTCGTCCTCGGCGGGGCCGCGGTTGTCGCGCTGCTCGGGGTCGTTCGACCGCCGCCCGTCGAGATCTTCCTCGCGCTCGCGCTCGTCGCGGGGTTCTTCGGATGGACCGGGCAGGCGATCGGGCGGGCCTACGCGACACCCCGGCCGGACACCGTCGGGCCGGCGGTCGGGACCTGCGTGCTCGCGCTCGTCGTCCTCGACGCGGCGTTCGCGGCGGTCGCGGGGGTTCCGTGGGCGCTCGCCGCGCTCGCGTTTCTGGTTCCCGCTCTCGGCTTCTCGCGGGTCTTCGACGTCTCGTAGACCACGCCCGTCTCGGAAGGCGTTTGGGCGCGGCGACCGTTCTTCGACCATGGTCGACCTCGCGTTCTCGACGAACGCCTACACCCGTCACCCGCTCCCCGAAGCGATCGACCGCATCGCCGGCCACGGCTACGACGGCGTCGAACTCCTCGCCGACACGCCGCACGCCTTCTTCCCCGAGTTCACCGATTCGGACCGCGAGGCCACGCTCGCGGCGCTCGACGACACTGAACTACCCGTGTCGAGCGTCAACGCCAACACCGCCGCGGGCTACTACGACGACGCGCCGCCGTCCTCGTTCTTCGATCCGAGCATCGTGACCGACGACGACGAGGACCGCGAGTGGCGGATCGAGTACACGAAACGCGCCATCGAGTTCGCCGACGCCGTCGACGCGCCCGCGGTCAGCATCGGCACCGGCCGGCCGCTCGCCAACAACCCGCCCGAGCAGGCTCACGAGTACCTCCGCGACTCGCTCCACGCGATCCTCGACCACGCCGAAGAACACGACGTCCGGGTCGGGATCGAGTACGAACCCGAACTCCTCGTCGAGTGTACGGACGAGGTGCTCGCGCTGATCGGCGACGTGGGTCGGGATTCGCTCGGCGTCAACCTCGATCTGGGCCACGCGGCGGTCTATGGCGAGGATCCGGCCGAGGCGATCCGCCAGTGTGCGGGCCACATCACGGGGATCCACCTCGAAGACATCGCGGGCGGGCGACGCGGCAAACACTACCATCTGGTGCCGGGCGACGGCGACCTCGACTTCCGAGCGATGTTCGACGCGCTCGACGACGTCGGCTACGACGGGTTCGCGACGCTCGAACTCTACACCTACACCGCGAACCCCGACGAGGCCGCCGACCGGGCCGCCGACGCGCTCGCCGAGTTCCGATAGCGACCCGGCGGGCGGTCCGAAACTCCGATAACCTCAAACCCACGTCGAACGCGGTTCGGACATGGAGTTCCACGACGCGGCGAACTTCCTCTTCGGGCTTCGCCGTTACCCCCCGAGACCAGGGCTCGCGGCCACCAAGTCCCTGCTCGACCATCTCGGCGACCCCCACGAGGGACTGACGGTGGTCCAGATCGCCGGCTCGAACGGCAAGGGGAGCACCGCCAGGATGACCGAGTCGGTCCTCCGCGAGGCGGGGCTCGACGTCGGTCTCTACACCTCGCCCCACCTCGACTCGGTCCGCGAGCGGATCCGGACGAACGGCCGCCAGCTGACCGAGGCCGCGCTCGTGGAGTACGTCGAGACCGTCCGGCCGTACGTCCTCGACCGCGCGGCCGCGGGGACGTCGCCCACCTTCTTCGAGACGGTGACGGGGCTCGCGCTCTGGGCGTTCGCTCGAAACGAGGTCGACGTCGCGGTCCTCGAGGTCGGCATCGGCGGGCGCTACGACGCCACCAGCGTGACCGACCCCCTCGTGAGCGCGGTGACCAGCGTGACGCTCGAACACACCGACGTCCTCGGCGACACCGTCGAGGCGATCGGACGCGACCTGGCCCACGTCGCACCCGCCGACGGCCGACTCGTGACCGCCGCCGACGGCGACGCGCTCGCGGGGATCGAGGCACAGGCCGACGAGGTGGTTCGAGTCGGCGACGGCGGGGCCGTCGAGGTGTCCTACGGCGGCCGAACGGGGATCGAGGGACGCGTGCGGCTCTCCGGTTCGGACTGGCGCGTCGAAACCCCGATTCCACTGGTCGGCGCACACCAGGCCGACAACGCCGGCGTCGCGACGCTGCTCGCGAGACAGGTCTCGTCGGCGCTCGACGTTGACCTTCCGACGGACACCGTCGAGCGCGGGCTCCGCACCGCCCACTGGCCCGGCCGGTTCGAGGTCATGGAACGCGAGCCCTTGGCGGTGCTCGACGGAGCCCACAACCCCGGTGCGTGCGAGCGGCTCGCGAGCACCTTGGCGGAGTTCGACTACGACGACCTCCACCTCGTCTTCGGCGCGCTCGCGGACAAGGACCACGGGGGGATGGTCGAGGGGCTCCCGACCCCCGACAGCGTCGTGGCCTGCCGGCCCGACGTCGACCGGGCCGAGGACAACGCGGTGCTCGCGGGGGTCTTCGAGGACGTCACCGGGATCGACGTCGAGACGACCAGCGACGTCACCGACGCGCTCGCGAACGCGCTCGCGCGGGCGAACCCCGACGACTGCGTGCTGGTCTGTGGCTCGCTCTACACCGTTCGGGAGGCCAGAACCCGCTGGAGCCGGCTCGACGTTCCGAAGGACGTCGACGACGTGGCCGACGCCCGGCAGGCGCTTCGGGAGACCCACGTCACCGACCCCGGCGTCTACCGGATGCGCGGCAAGGCGGTCCACCGAACCCTGAAGACCCGTGTTCGGCCGCGGCAGGCCCAGTACTTGAAGGAGGAGCTCCTCTCGCTCGGTGGCGAGTGTGCGATCTCGGGGCTCAACGACCAGAACGAGGAGTTCCTCGACGTCCTCCTGATGGGCACCCTCGCGCAGTTCAAGCGGCTCACCCGGAAGCTCGACGCCCAGCCCTACGGCCTCGGGCCGCTGGCCGAGGGCATCGCCGACGCGCTTTCGCTGGCGGACGAGGGTGGGAACCGGAGCTACCCGTGGGACGACCGAACCGCTGTGATGGGCATCCTGAACGTCACCCCCGACAGCTTCCACGACGGCGGCGAGTTCGACACCACCGAGCGCGCCGTCGCGCGCGCCGAGGAGATGCTGGCGAACGACGTCGACGTCATCGACGTCGGCGGCGAGAGCACGCGACCCGGTGCGGACGAGGTTCCGGTCGCGGACGAGCGCGACCGGGTGGTGCCCGTCATCGAGCGGCTCGCGGATCTCGATGTCCTCGTCTCTATCGACACTCGGAAGGCGTCGGTGGCGCGCGCGGCGCTCGACGCCGGCGCGGACATCGTGAACGACGTCTCGGGGCTCGCCGACCCCGAGATGCGGTTCGTGGTGGCCGAGTACGACTGTCCCGTGGTGGTGATGCACAGCATCGACGCGCCGGTCGACCCCAGCACCGAAGTCGACTACGACGACGTGGTCACGGATACGCTCCGCGAGCTCCGCGAGACGATCTTGGTGGCCGAACGCGCGGGCATCGACCGTGAGAACGTCATCGTCGACCCGGGGGTCGGTTTCGGGAAGAGTAGAACCGAAAGCTTCGCCGTGCTCGGTCGGCTCGGCGAGTTCCGCGCGCTCGGTTGCCCGATACTGTTCGGTCACTCCCACAAGTCGATGTTCGACCTCGTGGGACGCGACGCCGACGAGCGCCTCCAGGCGACGGTGGCGGCGAGCGCGGTGGCCGCCGAACGCGGTGCCGACATCCTGCGGGTTCACGACGTCGCGGAGACCGTGGCGGCGGTCCGGGTCAGCGAGGCCGCGAACGACCCCGACGCGTTCACCACCGATTGAAGCACTCGGCGAGCGCGCCGTCGGCGGGCGGCAACAGCGCTTTCCACCACCGACCCGACCGTCGAGCATGGCCTTCGAACCCGTCGATCTCGACCACGTCGCGCTCCGCGTCGGCGACCTCGACGACGCGCTCGCGTTCTACCACGACCGCCTCGGGCTCGCCGTCCGGGACCGGGACGCCTTCGAACGCGACGAGGTCCCGTTCGTGGCGGTCGCCGCCGGCGGCCGACACCTCCACCTCGTGCCGACCGACGAGCCCTTCGACGTCGACGGCGAGCACGTCTGTCTGTTGCTCCGATCCGACGAGACCGACACCCGCGAGGCGATGGCGACGCTGCTCGACGAGCTCCGCGAGGCGGGCGTGACGGTCGAGTCGGGCGAGCCCCACGAACGGCTCGGGGCCTACGGTCGCGACTGGGCGGCCTACGTTCGCGACCCCGACGGCCGCCGGGTCGAACTCAAACTCCACTGAGACGGGCCGAATCCGTCCCGATCCTCCCCGTACGATCTAGCTACCTAGTGATATTCGTTACAATAGCAACCCGCATTGTCCTATGTAGATGACGTTCGCAACACAGTCGGTCCGGACCGAAAGAAACGTTACCGAGGTCTGTCACGCCCTGCTGGACGGCCGTTCGGACGACATCCTCGTGGTCGGCCCGTCGCCGGCGGTCATCGACGGTCTCCTCGACGCCCTCGACGACCACACCGACCCACCCACGATACGCCTGCTCGCGGCCGAGTCGGTGCTGAAGACGTTCGTGCGTGACTTCACGGACGCGGCGACCCTCGCGGACTTCGTCGCCACCGACGTGGTCTCGCTGAGCGTCTCGGCGGACCTCTTCGATGGCCCGCTCGTGCTGACCGACGACGAGGTGGTGTCGGTCGTCTCCACCGAGAACCGGAGTGCGATCCTGAGCACCGACGACGAGACGTTCGCCGCGACCGCCCGGGAGGAGTACACCGCGTGCTGGGAGAACGCCGAGCCGTTCAGCCTCCGAACCCCGCCGCTCTCGCGCGTCCACGAGACCATGAACGAGGAGTTCGGCTCCGAGACCACGGCGGACTTCGAGCGGATGCGCGCCTCGCTCGCCCGCGACGACGCCTCGGGCGATCTCGACGAGGTGGACATCAGCCTGCTCGCCGCGGCGAAGAACGAGGTGCTCCTCTACGACCTCAGTACGTGGGGCGAGAGCGTCGGTCTCGCCAGTCGCGCGACCTTCTCACGGAAGAAGACCCAGTTCGAGGACGCCGGCCTGATAGAGACCGAGAAGGTCCCGATCGACGTGGGCCGGCCACGGCTCCGGCTCCTGCTCGGGGACGACCGCCTTCGCGACGCCACCGACTTGGTCGCGACCGCCGAGGAGCTGCTCGCGGACGCCGACGTCTGAGGACGCACTGATTCGTTCGGTCCGATATCCTTCGAGCGCCGTCAGACCTGGCCGTAACCCTGGAGCGAGAGCCAGACCGACCCGACCACCAGCACGAGCCCGACGACGACGACCGCCCAGTCGACGGTGTCGAACGCCGGTTTGTCGTAGAACGTCCGGTCGCGTCGCGGGTCGAACCCACGGGCTTCGAGCGCCATCGCCTGGGTCTGGACCGACCGGACCGCGGTCATGAACACCGGGACGATCAGCGGGATGTAGGCCCGGAATCGGGCGATCGGGTTCGTCCCGCTCACCTCGTGGCCGCGGGCGGCCTGGGCCTGCCGGACGGTACCGGTCGCGCCGAGGAAGGTCGGGAACAGCCGGAGGGCGGTCCCGACCGCGAAACAGAAGGCGTAGGGGAGCCCCAGCGACCGGAGGCCGGTGACGATCTCCTCGTTCGAGGTGGTCGTGATGAACAGCAGCCCACCGAGGATGAACGCCACGATGCGTTCGCTCCGCCCGAGCGCGAACAGGAGCTCGTAGGTCGTGACGGCGAACCACGGGGTCTGGAGCACGACGGTGTCACCAGGTGGGGTGAACGCCGGCCAGAGCACGAACCCGACGAGGAACACCGCGACGATCACGAACGAGAGGCGCTTGACGTTGCGCCACCCGCCGGCGTACACCAGCGCGGCGAACAGCGCGACGAGTGGGACGGCGACCACGACGGGGTTCCCGAAGACGTAGGCGGTCGTGAGCACGCCGACCAGCAACGCGAGCATCGACCGGGCGTTGAGGCGGTGGAGCATCGTGGGTTTGTCGACGTAGAGCGAGGTCGAGCCGCTCATTCGAGGCCCCCGTCGTTCGCCGTTCCCCGCGGTGTACTGTCGGCCGAGACCGCGTTCTCGCCGCCGAGCCCGGCCACCACCTCGTCGACCGAGAGCGCCGGCAGGTCGCCCTCCCCCGCGAGCCGGTTCGAGAGCGCGACCGGTTGCGGGGACTTGAGGTCCCAGCGTTCGAGCGCGTCGGCGTCGGCGAACAGCTCACGGGTCGGGCGGTCGGCGACCTTCTCGCCGTCGGCCATCACCACCGTTCGGGGCGCGTACCGTGCCACCGTACCCATACTGTGGGTCACCATCACCAGCGTGAGCCCCTCCTCGCGGTTCAGCCGGGCCGCGAGGTCGAGGAACTGGCGTTGCTGTGCGGCGTCGAGCCCCGTCGTGGGTTCGTCGAAGACGATGACCTCGGGGTCGGTGGCGAGGATGCTCGCGAGCGCGACCCGCTGGCGTTGGCCCTTCGAGAGGCTGAACGGGTCGGCCTCCTCCAACCCGTCGAGTTCGACGGTCTCGATCGCGCGCTCGACTCGCCGGTCGAGGTCCTCGCCCTCCAGCCCGAAGTTCTCCGGGCCAAACCGAACCTCCTCGGCCACCGAGGTCGCGAAGATCTGGTGGTCGGGGTTCTGGAAGACGTAGCCGACCGACCGACCGACCTCGCCCATCGAGAGCGCGGAGACGTCGCGGTCGCGCCACCGCGCGCTCCCCGAATCCGGGGCGAGCAGGCCATTGAAGTGTTTCGCGAGGGTGGTCTTCCCGCTGCCGTTGTGGCCGACGATGGCGACCACCTCGCCCTCGCGGACCGTGAGGTCCACGCCGTCGACCGCCCGGACGACGCCCTGGTCGGTGTCGTAGGTATGCACGAGGTCGTCGAACTCGAAGACCGGGTCGCCGAGGGAGCCGCCGGTGCCGGCCGGCGCGCCCGGAAGCGAGCCGTCGCGGGTCGCGGGCGGGGTCCATTCGAGGTCGCTCCCGGCGACGCACTCGACCGCCTCCTCGACCGCCAGCGGGTTCTCGTCCGTCCAGCCCACCCGGTCGAACACGTCGACGACGGCGGGAACGCCGACACGCGCCTCGCGGAGCGCGTCGGCGTCGGTGAACACCTCGCGCGCGGTGCCGTGACGGAAGACCCGGCCACCGCGAAGGAGCACCGCCCGGTCGGCGAGCAACGCCTCCTCGATCTTGTGGGTCACCAGCACGATGTCGCTCGGGCTGCCCGCCTCGCCCGCGTGGTCGGCGAGCGAACGGACCACCGAGAGGGTGTCGCGGCTGCCGCCGGGGTCCAGGTCGCTCGTGGGTTCGTCGAGGAGCAGGAGGTCCGGGTGGTTCGCCATCACGCCGGCGAAGACGAGGCGCTGTTTCTGCCCGCCCGAGAGGGTGTCGGGCGAGCGGCGGCGGTCGAGGTCGGAGAGCCCCATCAGGTCGAGCGAGCGCTCGATACGGTCGCCGATCTCTTCGGGCGGGACCGCGAGGTTCTCGGGCCCGAAGGCCACCTCCGCCGAGATGCTCGTCCCGAAGAGCTGGTCCTCGTAGTCCTGGAGCACCATTCCGACTACCTCGGCCATCTCGCTGACACGGGCCTCGGTGGCGTCGCGACCGAGCACCGTGACGTCGCCCGAGAACGAGCCCGTGATGAAGTCGGGGATAATCGAGTTGAGGGTACGGAGGAGGGTGGACTTCCCACCGCCGCTCGCACCCATCACGACGGTAAACGAACCGGGGGCGAAGTCGAGGCTCGTGCCGCGGAGCACCGGCCCGCCGCGTTCGTCGGGGTCCGGTGCCGAATCGTCGGCGAAGGTCGCGGCATCCGGCAGGTCCACGCCCTGCTCGTAGGCGAAGACCACGTCTTCGAGCCGGGCTGCGGGGTCGGTTTCGTCGGTCGCTTCTCCCATTCTTATGGTTCGCTCGCTTCCCACACGGTTAAACGCAATTTTTTAGCTCACGATCGACGAGAGTCGTTCACCCGAGATCGCCGCGAAGGCGAACGCGAGAACGAGCCCGACCGCGCCGAGCACCAGCTGGACGGTCGACCCCGGAGGTGCGACGAACGTTCCGACCGCGATCCAGACGAACGCGACGACGAGGAGCCCGACGGCGGCGAGCTGCGTTCGCGAACTGCTCACGTTCGGGAGGTCCTCATTTCGCATCACGTCGGGGTAGAGGAGACCGAGGTCCTTGACCCGGCCCCAGAGCAGGAAGAGCAGGATCGGCCCGAGGATCGCCGACGTGAGGAAGTTGTTGATGCCGATCGAGACGCTGATCGCCGGGAAGGGCGCGAGGCCGAGGGTGTCGAGTCCCCACGCGATGGTCGACGCGGTGAGCGCCGAGGCGACCGCCGCGATGACGACGTACTCGGCGAGCTGTTTGCCGGTGTTCGTACGGAAGTTCGGTTCGTTGCCGCTCGACAGCGGCCCGAGGCTCCCCCAGAGCTTGTAGCCGATCATCCCGTAGAAGAAGTTGCCGATGAACCCGAAGATGCTCCCCGGCGAGAGCGTCCCGCCGAAGATATCGCCGATCAGGTTGCCGATCGCCGACCCCCAGGCCGCCGCGGGGCCGAACATCAGCCCGAAGATCACCGGGAACACGTTCGCGGGGCGAACGCTGACGAAGCCTGGGATGATCTGAAACGCCTTGAACGGGATCAGGATCGCGGCGTAGACGGCCGCCACCACCGCGACCAACATGATCATTCGGGTATCACGCCACATCGTGAATGCTTCTCGCATTATACGACGGTCCTCGAAGACGCTACGCTTAAAATATTTGCTTTCGCTTGGATGCCTGATCGCTTTCGCGCCGTATTCCGTCACATTCGACACAGCACTAGGGGAGCCTGATGATCCACGACGGACCGGGCGTCCCCGCCGACGACGGAGCGGTAGGTCTATTTCCCGCCCGCGAGTCGGCCGCGGTATGCAGACCATCGTGCTCGCGGCCGGCGAAGGCACCCGGATGCGACCGCTCACCGCCCACACCCCGAAACCGATGCTCCCGGTGGCCGACCGCCCGCTGTGTGCCCACACCGCCGACGCCGCGGTCGCGGCCGGCACCGACGAACTGATCTTCGTAGTCGGCTACGAGGCCGATGCCGTGCGCGAGCACTTCGGCGAGGAGTACCGCGGGGTGCCCGTCGCGTACGCCACCCAGGACGAGCAGTTGGGCACCGCCCACGCCGTCCGGGCGGCGCGCGAACACCTCGACGGCGAGTTCGCGGTGCTCTACGGCGACGACCTCTACGACCCCGCGAGCATCGAGGCGCTGTTCGCCTCGCGCCCCGGGATCGCGGCCTACCGCGCCGAGAACCCCTCGAACTACGGCGTGCTCGACACCGACGGCGACCGCGTCGTGGGCGTCACCGAGAAGCCGGAGGACCCCGAGACGGACCTCGTGAGCGCGGGCGCGTGCGTGCTGCCCGGCGAGGCCCGCGAGTGGCTCGACGTCGAGAAGAGCGCGCGCGGCGAGTACGAACTCACCGACGTGCTCGATAGGGTGTTCGCCGAGTATGAGGTCTCCTACACCCCGCTCGACCGCTGGATGGGGGTCGGCCGACCGTGGGAGCTCCTGACGGCGAACGAGTGGAAGCTCGCCGACCTCGAAGGACGCGTCGAGGGTGACGTCAGCGAGCGCGCGGAGCTCCGCGGGCCGGTCGTCGTGGAGGAGGGCGCGGCGATCGAACCCGGCGTGGTGGTCGAGGGACCGGCAATCATCCGGTCGGGTGCCCACGTCGGCCCGAACGCCTACGTCCGGGGCGCAACGCTGCTCGGCGAACGCGTTCGAGTGGGGCACTCCGTCGAGATCAAGAACTCAGTGGTGATGGCCGAGACCCACGTTCCCCACCTCTCCTACGTCGGCGACAGCCTGCTCGGTCGCGAGGTCAACTTCGGGGCTGGTACGACAGTAGCGAACCTCCGTCACGACGATGAACCCGTCGAACAGACGGTGAAGGGCGACCGGGTCTCCACGGGTCGACGGAAGTACGGCGTCGTGGTCGGCGACGGCGCGAAAACCGGCATTCACACCACACTCCACCCGGGTGTGGTGCTCTCGGCGGGGGCGCGAACGATGCCCAACGAGACGGTGGACCGCGACCGATAGACCGGGGTTCGACCGCTCTCAGTCCTCGACCTCGCCGTCCTCCCAGCCCTCGGAGAAGACCTGGTCCTCGGGGATATCGAGGTCCGCGAGGTGGTCCTTGGTGTCGACGACCATCTGGGGCACCCCACAGACGTAGAAGTGCCTGTCGAGGTCGTCGAGCACGTCCTCGACGTGGTCCTGGACGTGCCCGGTGCGACCGTCCCAGTCCTCCTCGGAGAGCGAGAAGGTGAGCGAGAGGTTGTCGTGTTCGCTCGCGAGCTGGTCGAGCGTCTCCGGTACATGAGGTTCTCCTGGTTCTTCTCGCCGTAGAGGAAGTGGGCCTCGCCGGTTCCCTCTTCGAGATACTGCTTCAGCATCGCCATCATCGGGGTGATCCCCGTCCCCGTCGAGACGAAGACGACGTCCTCGTCGGTGTCCCGGAGCGAGAGCTCGCCGTGGAACTCGGCGAGCGTGATGGTGTCGCCCGGGTCACGGTCGTGCATGTAGACCGAGGCGGTGCCGTCGTCGTAGCGCTTGATCGCGAGGGTGATCGCGTCGTTTCCGGGCGTGTTGGTCGCGGTGTAGGGTCGCGAGACCTCCGCGTCCTCGTCCTCGTCGGGGTCCGCCTGCTCGAACTCGACGTTCGTGTGCTGGCCGGGTTCGAACTCGAAGGGCTCGTCGCGCTCGACGACGAACTGCTTCACCCGGGGCGTCATTTGATGCACCGACGTGATGGTTGCCTCGAACGACATGGGAGCACCTCGCCGTGTATCGTTGTAAGCCCCGGGCTTGCGGTACGCGTGACCGAGTTCGCTCGATCCCTCCACGACCACGCCGGCCCGAAGTGGTGGAGTTATGCGGGCCGACTCCCTCGATAGCCCATGGTCGACCCAGTCTCCGACGTGGCCGAGGACACCGAAGAAACCGCGCCGACGTGTGCGACCTGCGGCGAGATGATCCTCAACAAGCCGACCCACCGTGTGACGACCGAGATCGCGGACGGAGCCGTGGTGACCACCCACTTCTGCGACGAGGACTGTCTCTCCGCGTACGAGGGCTGAATCAAACGCCGGACCACCCGTTCGACCCGACCGCGCCGCCGACACCGCAGCCGTATCCCGACCGGGCCATCGTGGACGGGCGGGCTACAGCCGACCGATGAGACGTTCGACGAGGCTCCGTTCGGTGGAGCGTTCGGCGATCACCACCGAACACGACACCCCGTCGACGACGTCGAACCGGAGCGAGTCCGAGACGAGCCGCGAGAGGACGCCCGCTTCGGTCGCCCCCAGCACCAACAGCGAGTGGTCCGCGACGACCCGCCGGATCACGGGGCCGACGTCGCCGGCTTCCACCACCCGCTCGGCGTCCGCGAGGTCGTGCTCGGTCGCCCACTCGTCGAGGAACGCCTCGCCCGCCTCGCGGTCGGCCGGCGTATCGACGACGCGAAGCAGTGTGACCGAGGAGCCCTTGCTCGACCGGTAGGCCCGCGCGACCTCGGCGCTCAGCTCGGGGGAGGGACCGTCGCCGACCGGCACCAGCACCCGCGAGGCGTCGGTGCCGCGGTCGTTGAGCACGAGGAAGTCCGCCTCGTGGTAGTGGGTGAGCTCGTCGAGCGGGCGCTCGGTGCGGGCGTCGGCCCAGGGCCGGTCCGAGCCCCAGCCCATCACCACGAGGTCGGCGCACATCCGGTCGGCGGCGTCGAACACCTCCTCGAACGACCGCCGTGAGACGATGGTCGAGGTCTCGGTCGCGACCTCGTAGGACTCGGCGAGCTCGCGGAGCGGTTCCATCCGGTCGGTCGAGTTGGCGACGATCCGCTCGCGGTCGGCGACCCGGTAGCTCGCAGGGGTGTCGGGCGTCTGGATGATGTGGACGACGTGAACCACCGCGTCGTCGTGGCGGCTGGCGAGCCGGCAGGCGAGGTCGACCACCGGCGCTTCGGTTCGCGGGTTGCCGATCGGCACCAGCACCCGGTAGGTCCCGTCGTCGGCGACCGTCGCGCTGGTGTCGACCATCGAGACGTACGACCGACCGGCGAACCCGCCAAGCAGCCACTCGCGGACCGAGAGCTGTCGTTGTGCGCCCTCGAACCGAGCGGCGTCGCGGCGCTCGGCGGAGGTCTGGAAGTAGTTGACCGCCGTCACCAGGACGATCCCGCCGACGGTGTTGCCGAGCAACACCGGGATCACGAACTGCGTCAGCCCGGCGACGAGTTCGAGGTTCCCCGCGAGCACGAGGTAGAGCATCTCGGTGAACGAGACCACGACGTGGAAGAGGTCCCCCATGGGTATCGCGAGGAAGGCGAGGTAGACCACGACGAGCCGGGAGATGGTGTCGCGCGAGGCGTAGACCACCCAGACCACGCCCGCGACGATCAGCCCGGCGAAGACCGCCTTCGAGAACAGCGCGGGGGCCGGCGTGTCGATGCCGTGCTGGGCGTGTTCGAGCGCCGCCTGGGTCGCCGCGGGCGAGAATACCCCGCCCCACGTCAGCGCGACCGCGCCCAGCCCGCCGCCGGTGAGGTTCCCCGCGAGTACGATCGTCCAGTGACGGAGGAGCCGGGGGAGGCTCACGAGACGTTCGAGGGTGAGCGCGACGGGAGGGAGGGTGTTCTCGGTGTAGAGCTGGTAGCCGCCGATGATGATGTAGATAAACCCCAGCGGGTAGAGCAGCGCACTCAGGACGGGGTCGTGGTCGGTCGCGGCCGTCATCGAGGAGTAGAGCAGGAAGGTGATCGTGATCGCGAAGCCCGCGGCGAGCCCGCTGAAAAACAACTCGCGCCGACCCGAGGTGACCTCCTCGTCGGCGGCGGCGATGATCCGCTGGAACACCTCGTCGGCCGAGAACCGGTCGCGCACCACGGCCCCCGCCGCCGGCACGCCGCTCCGCGAGCGGTCGATCGCGTCGCGAACCTGCCCGTCGTCGCCGGGGTCGTCTCGACTGGCCATTGCAGGTGGGTGTTCCGGCGAGAACTAAGCATTGGCGTTCGCCCCGGCCTCAATGCGGTGATTTACCATGGGGAAAATACATTACCGTACGCGTCGAAGGATGGGTGGAGTCACCACACATGTCCATGAGAGCCGTCGTCTACCAGGGCGCACACGACGTCGCGGTCGAGGACGTCGACGAACCGGAGCTCGAACACCCCAACGACATCGTGATCGACATCACGACGTCGTGTATCTGTGGCTCGGACCTCCACATGTACGAGGGGCGAACCGCGGCCGAGCCGGGGATCGTCTTCGGCCACGAGAACATGGGGATCGTCGAGGAGGTCGGCGAGGGCGTCTCCAGCCTCGAAGAGGGCGACCGTGTCGTTCTCCCGTTCAACGTCGCCTGTGGCCACTGTCGCAACTGCGAGAACGGGAAGACCGGGTTCTGTACCAACGTCAACCCCGGCTTCGCCGGCGGGGCCTACGGCTACGTCGCGATGGGACCCTACAAGGGCGGGCAGGCGGAGAAGCTTCGGGTACCCTATGCCGACTTCAACGCGCTCAAACTCCCCGAGGGCGGGAGCAACGAGGATTCGTTCGCGCTGCTCGCCGACATCTTCCCGACGGGCTGGCACGGCACCCGGCTCGCCGACCTCCAGCCAGGGGAATCGGTCGTGATCTACGGCGCGGGTCCTGTCGGATTGATGGCCGCCTACAGCGCGAAGATCCAGGGGGCTTCGGAGATCTACTCCGTGGACCGCGTCCCGAGCCGACTGGACCTCGCACGCGACCACTGCGACGCCACCCCGATCAACTTCGAGGAGGGCGACCCCGTCGAGCAGATCAAGGACATTCACGGTAGTGGCGTCGACAAGGGTGTCGACGCGGTGGGCTATCAGGCGGTGGACCCGGACAAGGAGGCCGACAGCGCCTACGACCCCGCCCGCGAGAGCCCCGCGAACGTGCTCAACAACCTGATCCGAACCGTTCGCCCGACCGGCCAGCTCGGCATCGTCGGGCTCTACGTCCCCGAGGACCCCGGCGCACCCGACGAGATGTCGGCCCAGGGTCGGCTCGGCATCGACTTCGGCCTGCTGTTCGAGAAGGGCCAGAAGCTCGGCACCGGCCAGTGTGACGTGAAGTCCTACAACCGCCAGCTCCGCGACCTCATCATCGAGGGCCGCGCCGACCCGAGCTTCCTCGTCTCCCACCGCGTGGGCCTCGACGAGGCTCCCGAGATGTACGAGCGCTTCGACAACCGCGAGGAAGGCGTCACGAAGGTCCTGCTCGAACCGTAGAACTCAAATCTCGATTTTTATCGACGACTGCGCTGGAGCGACGGCTACGGGAACAGCGAGTCCGCGACGTAGGCCGAGACGGTCCAGTTGGGCGCGTCGACCACTTGGTTCACCTTCAGGTCGACCGCGACCGAGGCGAGCACGTAGGCCTGCTCGCGCGTGAGCCCGCGTTCGGCTTCGAGGTGGTCGAGCATCCGCGAGGTCGCGAGCCGGCAGGCGTCCATGAGGTCGTCGCTGACCCCAACCGTGGCGTAGGCGGGTTCGTCTCGACCCGAGGACGTGAACGGCCCCTCGGTCTCGAACTCTGGGGCCGTGAGGTCGCGTTCCACCAATCGAAGGCGAGCGGTGACGTCCATCGGCGCTTCGATACCGGTGAGGCAGACCTCGCCGTCGCCCTGGGCGGCGTGGCAGTCGCCGATCGAGAACAGCCCGCCCGCGACCTCGACCGGGAGAAACAGTGTGCTCCCGGCGGTGAGGTGTTTGACGTCGAGGTTGCCGCCGACGTTTCGCGGCGGGGTTGTCGAGTGCGACCCCGGCTCCGCGGGCGCGAGGCCGAGGTTCCCCGGAAACGGCGCGAGCGGGACCTCGATCCCGCTCTCGAAGGGTGCGGTTCCGTCTTCCAAGTCCCAGTTGTAGCAGAACGGCTCGGGGAACTCCTCGGGGAGGAGGCCGGCTCCGCTGTCGCCGGGCGGGAAGTACGAGACACCGTGGCCGTGGTGGTCGAAATCGATCAGGTCGACCGCGAGGGTGTCGCCGGGTTCGGCTCCCTCGATGGCGACCGGACCGGAGAGTGCGTGGCCTTTCGACTCCATCGCGGCGACGTCAGCGCCGGTGGCGTCCCGCGGGAGCTGGTTGTCGGCGGCGTCGCGACACTCGAACCGGACGACCGCGCCGTCCGCGACCGTCGCGACCGGGTCGAGACCGTTGTCCCAGGTGTAGTGGATGTTCTCGTCCGTATCGGTAACGACGGTATCTGGGTTCACACCCACACGACAGCCGCCGATGTCTTCATCCTACGGGCGGGACCGCGATGCCGATCCGGCCGGTCGTCCGACCTCACCGCCGCAGTCGGTCGCGGAGCGCGGGAACGAGCGTCGCGGTGCCGAACGAGACGAGCGCGCCCGCAGCGACGAGGAGGCCGAGCCCCGAGAGCCCCGGTTCGGGTGAGGGGGGTTGGACCGTCAGATTCCGGATCTCAGGAGTTTCCGACGGAGTTCCGACCGGCTCGTCGGTACCCTGGCTCGCGGTACAGTCCGCGCCGTAGCCGACGTTTTGGGTCGTCACCCCGACGATGCTCGCCGGCCCCGCGCCGGGGAGGCGGACACAGCTATCCGCGAGCACGGAGTTCGGCCGGGAATCGGTCCCGCTGACGGCCGGGCCATCCGTCGCGCTCCCCCGTATCTCGACCCGGTCCATCCGTATCGCCTGCGGCCCCGTCGACGCCCGGTGTGGCCCCGTTCCGGGTGCGTCGATCCGGACCGCCGGCGTCCCGTCGATGTCGGTCGTCAGTCGGCAGTTGTGCAGCCGGCCGGTGCCCGCGCTCCCCTCGAAGACGACGAGACCGGGACAGCGCGCCAAACTTCTGGCCCGGACATCGAGATTTCGAAAGCGCGCGCCCTCCTTGTTGAGCGAGCCGGTCTCCGACCGCACGCCGCTCACGCCCTGGATCTCGCCGATCGTGAATCGGCCGGACTGGTCGTCGGGCCAGCGACTCGCGTCGAGGACGATCGTGGCCCCGTCGCAGAACGATTCCGCGCCGCTGATCCGGACGGCGGTGTTGTTGTTGTTGACGAAGCTGCCGCCGATCACCTGGACCGCGCCGGGGGTCCGGGAGGCGTAGAGACCGTTCTCCCAGCCGTGGAGGGTGGGTTCGACGAACTGGACCACACCCCTGTTGGCCGTGCCGACGAACGCAGCCGGCACCCCGCCGGCGACGTGGCCCGGCGGTGGGGACTCGGGCCGGACCCAGGCGTGCGAACCCGCGTTGGTGCCGCCGACCGCGCGGAGGTTCTCGATCCGGACGCTCGCCTCAGGGTTCGTCGCCACGGGGCGTACCAGCGCCTGCTGGTCGTCGCCGATGGCCTCGGCCGGCCCACGGAACGTGAGCCCGTGGGCGTCGAGGTGGTCGTCGGTCGAGAGGAGCAGCGAGACCGCGGCCCGGTCGGCGCGCTGGTCGATCGTGAACCCCTCGAACAGGCCGCGCGAATCGGTGTGAACGTTCAGCTCGCATCGAACCCCGGGGTCGACTCGAAAGACCGCCCGCGGGCCGACGATACCGAACGGCCCGGCGGGCGAGATGCTGACGTCGCCCGCGATCCGGTAGGTACCGGCGGGAAACTTCAATCGAACCCCGTCCAAGTCGCCGCCGGCGTCGGCGCGGTCGAGCGCCTCGTTCAGGGGGCCGTTCGACCCGAGCCCCAGGTACTCGACCGCGTTCACCGTCCGGTCGAGCCCGGACGACCCCGAGCGCTGGGTGACCTGGCGTTCGACCGTTGCGAGCGCGCGGTAGGCGGCCCTGGAGGGTGATCCCGGCGTTTCGAATCTCCCACGATGGGGTCGAGCGTCGTTCGTGACGGCCACCGAGTCGGGACCGGCGGTCGGTCGGGCCGCTACGGGACGGGACAGCGCACTCCCCGCGCCGACGCCGAGCCCCGCGCGCAGGAATCCCCGTTTGGTGCACTCGAAGTCCGACGACGGCTCCTCCACGATATGATACTGCTGGGGACCCGCGGCGTGATGAGCGTTATCCCCCGAAGTGGACGACGGGGACGCCGACCGCGGCGAACGAGACCAGACCGAGGCTGCCGAGGAGGTAGAGGAGTCCGACCGGGGGGAGCCAGACCATGAACCCGAGCGCGCTCGCGGCCGGCCAGCCACACGGGTAGCGAACCGCGACGAGCACGACCCAGACGAGGAGCGCCAGCACCGGACCGAGGACCGGGGTGGACGCGAGGAACAGGCTCACCGCGCCCCAGGCCACCGCACCGACCAGCGCGAGCACCAGCCCGTCGACGGGCTCGATCGCACTATCGACGAGCAAGCGAACTCCGGCGTAGATCCCCACCCCGCCGACCAGCGTGGCGACCAGAACGATGCTTACAGTATCGAGAAGCGCCACGGAAACGTCCGCCTCAGAACCCGTCGGCCAAGCTTCGGGTCCGTTCGCGCCCGAGGCTCGTCTCGCGGAGCTCCCGAACGCCGGCCGGGTCCACCTCGACCATCAGCCCCTCGTCGGTGTGTTCCTTCCGGACGGTTCGCATCGATTCGAGCGTGGTCGCCACCGTGGTGATCTCGTCCGTGCTCGACGCCCCGAGTCGGTCGAGGAGCGTGCGCTGGCTCACCGGGCCACCCGCGTCGATGAGCGTGGCGACGATCCCCTTCGCGTACGCTGGCGACGCTCGCGAGTGGTCCTCGGTTCGCGCGATCTCGTGGCGAACGATGTCCATGTCGAGCAGGTCGGCGGAGGACGGTTCGTCCGCTGGATCAGGATCCGACCCGCCGGGGCCACCAGGGTCGTCGGCGACCCTGATCGGGTCGGCTTCGCCCGTCTCGGACGCCGGTCCGTCGGCGGTCTCGTCGGTCGCTGGGACCTCGCTACCGTCGTCGGTATCGAGAGCGTTGTCGGCGTCGACCGTCCCGGCGATGTCGGCGGTGGTGGTCGTGTCGTCGGTCTTGTCGCCGGGAGCCGTATCGTCGGCTGTGGTGTCGGAGCTGGCGGTGTCGGTGCTACCGCCATTCGAAGCCTCGTCGTTCGCCTCGAAGTCGCCGAGTTCGTGGTGCGTCGGACCGTCGTCCGAGCCGGGTCGCCGACTCGCTGACGGTACACCGTCACCGGTCAGCGCGCGGGTGAACTGTTGGGCCATCTCGCTGAGGTCACGCGCCTGGGCGAGCTCGCGTTCGAGCTCCGCGATGCGCTCGTTCTTGCGTTCGAGGTCGGCTTCGAGTTTGGCGAGGCGGTTCTCGTGCTCGCGCTTCTGGTCCGATATCTCGGTGAGGTCGCCGAGCAGCCCCTCGCCGATCGACTTGAGTTCGGGGCGGTCGACGTCGCCGAGCCCCGGTGTCGAGCCCGCGTCGAAGGTCCGTTTCCGGCGGACCTGCACCCGGCGGCGGGTGCCGTCCCAGTCGGTCACGAGGATCGCCTCGCCGTCCGCGAGGTTCTGTACCGCTTCCGCGGCCTGGTTGTCGAGGACGCGCCCCACGACGGCGGTGTCGTTGTTCCAGGTGAGGCGGTGCCAGCAGAGCCAGTCACACTGGGTGATCACGTCCTTCTTGACGTTCGCCGGGCGCTGGGAGATCCCACAGAAACCGAGGCCGCGCTTGCGGCCGCGTTTGGCCACTCGGACGAGCATCTTCCCGGCCTCGGTGAGTCCTCCCGATTCCGGGATGAACTCGTGGACCTCCTCGACGAGGAGCAGGAACGGCCGTCGGGCCTCCTGTTCGCGTCGGAACAGCGCCTCGACGGTCGCCCGAACGATGTCGTGACCCCCGTCGTCGAGGTAGGCCGAGACGTCGAGGATCACCGGGACACCGCCGTCGAGCGCGAGTTCGGCGAGCTTGTCGGCGTGTTCGGTGCCGACCTGGACGTCACACTCGTCGTCGCCCCCCGCGTGGAGGACCTCGTAGCGCTCCTTCAATCCGTAATATTCGCCATCGGTGTCGACGATCATGAGCGGGTGGCCGTCGTCGAGGAGCTCCTCGGCGACCACGCTCGCGGTGTTCGACTTCCCGCCGCCGCTCTTTCCCGTGACGAACCCCCGACCGGTGAGGAGCTCGATGGTCGGGATCCGAACCTCGCCGTCGGCGTCGAGCGTGACCGTCTCCGTCGTCTCACTCGCCATTCGTCACCCCTCGTCGGAGGCGGTCCAGTGCTCCGTGCGTCTCACCCGGTCCGGGCGTGGCTCGACTCCCCATTCGTACCGGTTCTGCAACCGGCAGACACAAAATCCTAGCGGACGGGTCGACCCCACCGAGTCGACCGGAAAACACGGCGACGTGGGCACGACCGCTCGTCTCCGTACCGCGCAGGTATAAGTACGGACGGCGCGTAGCCGCCGACCGACCCCCGCCCACGATGAACGAGGACGAGCTCACGAACGCGCTGATCCGCCACCACAAACGAAGCGAGCGGGCCGCCCGTTCGCGCGGCGAGCGGGACGTCGAGACGAAGCTCTACCCCGAGGAACACTACAACCACTACGGCGACCGGGGCGTCGTCGACCTCTATCAGACCACCGGGAGGTCGAGCGGCCACCTCTACGAGGTCAAATCCGAGTCCGCGGTGCGCCACGCGACCGGCGCGAACGAGATCGTCCGGCAGTTCAACCGGATGCGCGGCCACTTCTACCCCGGCACCGACCACCCGGTTCCCGACGAGGTGCACTTCGAGCTCTGTTTCCTCCCGACCGCGCTCACCGCTCGGCACCTCGTCGAGAACGCCGAGATGTACGCCCAGTGCGTCGCGAACGACGTCTCGCGACTAGACGAGGTCGACCGGGTCGTCGCCAACGTCTGTTTTCGCCTGCCGGATCCGGAGAACGTTCGCCCGGTCGTCGCGTTCACCAGCACCTCGCGGTTCCACGGGATCACGAACGACAGTTTTCCGGCGTACGCGGTCGAGACCAACCCCGCGGTCTACGAGCGCATCCGGTCGTCGCTCGTGAGACGGTCCCCGCCGGAGTGATCAGGCGACGTCGACCACACACCGGAAGCCGATGTTCCCGGTCGAGCTGTCGGGCGTGTTCTGCGAGCGCGCCGCGACCCGGTAGCGATTGCACCACGAGCGGTGGCAGAGGTACGAGCCGCCGCGCATCACCCGTGAATCACCCTCGGGCGGACCCGTCGGGTTCGTCCGGGAGTACGCCTCGGTCGTGTGGTAGTCCGGGCTGAACCAGTCGGCACACCACTCCCAGACGTTGCCGGAGACGTTGGAGAGCCCGAACCCGTTCGGTTCGTAGGCGGTCACGGGTGCGGGCCCGAGATAGCCGTCGTCGCCGGTGTTGTGTGCCGGGAAGTCGCCCTGCCAGATGTTGCAGCGGTGCTCGCCGTCGGGCCGGAGTTCGTCACCCCACGGGTACCGCTTGCCCTCCAGCCCGCCGCGCGCGGCGTACTCCCACTCGGCCTCCGTCGGGAGGCGCTTGCCGGCCCACTCGGCGTACGCTTGGGCGTCGTTCCACGAGACGTGCGCGACGGGCTGTTTCAACCGGTCGTTCCCGACCACGCTCGAACTCGGCCCCTCGGGTCGGAGCCAGGTCGCGCCCTCGACGGCGACCCACCACGGTGCTGCCGCCACCGACTGCATCACGTGTGACTCGTCGGCGGCTGCGACGAAGTCCTCGAAGACGAACGACCAGCCGAACCGCTCGGCCTCGGTGGTGTACCCCGTCTCGCGAACGAACCGGAGGAACTCGGCGTTCGTCACGGCGAACCGGTCGACGTAGAACGGGTCGAGCGCCACCTCGCGTGCCGGCCCCTCGCCGTCCTCGGGGAAGCCGACCTCGTCGTCGGTGCCCATCGTGAACCGACCGCCGTCGAGGCGGACCATTCGCCTCGTGCGCTCGTCGTCGGCCGTCGCCGGGGCGGTTCGTTCGACGCCGTCCCGATCGGCCGCCGAGGGTCGCTCTCGCGATGACCGCTCCGGGTCACGTGAGGCCGCACAGCACGTCCGGTCGTCCCGTGCCATGGCCGCTCCTCGCGCCGCCGGAGTGAAGGGGTTACGGTCCGTCCGCCGACTCGTCCGAACACACTCGCGAACCGGCCTCGGGTCCGACGAGAGGGGTTTCGTCTGTCGACTGAACGGGATAAATAAGCCGACGAGTCGGTAGGTTGAAGGACGGCGACCGGGAGACGGTACCATGGCAACCCAGCGGCGACAGCGCTTCGTCTACGGGCAGACCGCCTGGATGCTCGCGACGGTGATCTGCCTGTCGCTGCTGGGCGCGCTCTCGCTGGAGCTCTTCTTCGTCCTCTCGCTCATCGGCTTTCTCGTCGTGGTCGAGCTCACCGCCCCGTTCGCCGTGACGCCGCGCTGGCGGTCCCGCCTCCGGTGGGTTATCCTCGCCGGGCTCGTCGTCTTCGCCTACGTCGTGATCCGACGGGTGCTCGCCATCCTCCCCCAGGGTGTGGTCTGATGGACCGGCCGGATTTCACCTATCCCCAGGTCGTGCTCGTCGGGCTCACGGTCGTCGTCGCCGTCGGCCTCGTTCTCGCGGCGACCACGTCGAGCGCGGCGTTCGGGTCGTTCAACCAAGGCTGGGATGGGGCCTCGCAGCTCCAGGACGAAGCCCGAGCCGTCGGGGCCGAGGGCGAGATCGTCAGGAACACCAGTCAGTACTCGAACGGGCCGGCGAACGGCTCCGTCGCGGTCGTGCTCTCGCCGGAGACGGGGTACGGCCCCACCGACACCGACCGTCTTCGGGCGTTCGTCCGGCGCGGCGGCACCCTCGTCGTCGCCGAGGACGTCGGACCGCACTCGAACCCGCTGCTCGCCCGGCTGGGCGCGAGCGCACGCGTGGAGGGCGACACGCTTCGCGACGAACGCTACAACTACCGCTCGCCGGCGCTGCCGGTCGCGCGGAACGTCTCGAACGTGGGCCTGCTGGCGGGTGTCGACAGCCTCACGCTCAACCACGGCACCGGCGTCGACCCCGACGGCGCGACGGTGCTCGCGAGTTCGTCCAGCGTGGCGTATCTCGACACCAACGCCAACGACGAACTCGACGACAGCGACCCGGTGGGGAGCTATCCGGTGGCGACGACCGAGTCGGTCGGAACGGGCCGAGTGGTCGTGGTCGGCGACCCGAGCCTGTTCATCAACGCGATGCTGGATCGGTCCGACAACCGGGCGTTCGTTCGGTCGCTGTTCGCCGACCACGACCGGGTCCTGTTGGACTACTCCCACGCCGGTCGGCTGCCGCCGCTCTCGGTAGCGCTGCTCGTCGTTCGGGACGCGCCACTCCTTCAACTGCTGCTCGGGAGCCTCTGTCTCGGCGTTCTCGGGCTCTGGACCCGTCCCCCGAGGGCGCTCCGGCGGCTCACCGATCGATTCGGGAGCGAGCCGGCCCCGGACCCGACCCTGGACGCCGACGAACTCTCGTCGTTCGTCCGGAGCCGGCATCCGGAGTGGGACGACGAACGGGTCGACCGGGTGATACGAGGGATTATGAGCCGGCGGGATGAGGACTAACCAATGACCGAACCGGACGAGATTTACACCGCCCTCCACGACGAGATGGGGTCGGTGCTCATCGGCAAGGAGGAGCTCGTCGAGGGGATGACGATCGCCCTCCTGACCCGCGGGCACGTGCTGCTCGAAGGGGTGCCGGGCGTCGCGAAGACCACCGTCGCCCGGCTGTTCGCCCGGGCCAGCGGGCTGGGGCACAACCGGGTCCAGCTCACCCCCGACGTGCTCCCGGCCGACATCACCGGCACCCACATCTACCGGGAGTCGACCGGCGAGTTCGAGCTCCAGCGCGGGCCCGTCTTCGCGAACCTCGTGGTGGCCGACGAGATCAACCGCGCGACGCCGAAGACCCAGAGCGCGCTGCTCGAAGCCATGCAGGAGCGCCAGGTCACGATCGACGGCGAGACCCTCGCGCTGCCGGAGCCGTTCATGCTGATCGCGACCCAGAACCCCATCGAGATGGAGGGGACCTTCGAGCTCCCCGAGGCCCAGCGCGACCGCTTCCAGTTCAAGCTCACGGCGGACCTCCCGACGAAGACCGAGGGCCGGGAGCTCCTCGATCGGTTCGATACCGACCCGACGCTCGGCCCCGACCGGATCGAACAGGTCGTCACGAGCGAGGATCTCCTCGACGCCCGCGAGACGGTGGCCGAGGTCTACGTCGACGGGACGGTGAAGGAGTACATCCTCGATGTCGTGAGCGCGACCCACGAGAACCCGCACGTCGAGTACGGCGCGTCGCCCAGGGCGAGCCTCGCCTTCCTCAACACCGCGAAGGCCCGCGCGGCCATCACCGGTCGCGACTACGTCATCCCCGACGACGTGAAGGCCCTCATCGAACCGATCCTCGTCCACCGGCTGGTGTTGAGCACCGACGCCTCGCTCAGCGACGTCTCGGTCGCGGACGTGCTCGACACCATCGCCGCCGAGACCGAACCACCCGGCGAGGACGTGGCCGAGCCACAGGCCGCGGTGAGCGACGGCGGGAAACAGGAATAAGCGCCGTCAGTCGTCCCACGAGCACGTCACGAGGTAGTCGGCGCGGTCGTCCTCGACCGACCGGACGGCGACCGACACCGGTCTGTCGAGCCCCTCCGCGAACCCGACGCCGAGAAACGACGCCACGGGGTGGTCCATCCGGTCGACCGCGCCGTACGCGCTCCCGTCGATCCCGATCGTCACGTTCCCACCCTCGCCGTCGGACGCCCCGGAGACGTCGCGCGTCGTGCTCCGCACCAGCTCGAACTCCTCGACGAGCCCGTCTGCGAGGCGGTCGGCCAGACGGTCGGCGTCGGCGGGGAGCGCCGTCGAGAGCGCCCGGCGGAACTCCTCGAACAGCGGCCCGCCGCTCGGATGGAGGCTCAGCCCGCGAGCCGCCTCGTCGTCGATGACGAACACCGAGCCGAGGGCCATCGGGTCCGGCGGCCGGTACTCGGCGTGTTGGGGGACGAACAGCCGTATCGAACTCCCCTCGACGGTCTCGGGACCCGGGAGGTAGACCCGGTCGTCCTGAAGCCCGAGTTCGTCGACGAGCGCGGCTTCGGTCGTCGCGAACGCGCTGTAGACCCCCTCGCCGACGGTCGCCGAGACGAACTGCTCCGGCGTGAGGTAGTAGGTGAGTGCGGCGGCGAACAGTCCCGTCCCGCCGAGCGCGAACAGCACGGTTCGAGAGGTGGGAAAGAGCACGCCGCCGAGCGCCGCGACCAGCCCGACCGCCGCCAGCGCGAGCGCCGTCCGGCGGTACTGGGTTCGACGGGCCCGCGCGTACTCCTCGCGGAGGCGCTGGTTCTCCTCGCGCAACACCTCGATCCGCGCCGTGCGGTCGTCGTTCGGGGATGGCTCCGCCTCCGTCGAGTCCTCATCGGCGGGCCGCGCGGCGGCCTTACTCACGCTCGACCAACCCCAGCCGAACCCGTTCGTACCGGTGGGCCGCGTAGAGGACCAGTGCGAGCCCAGCGACGAGCGCGCCGCCCGTGAGCGGGACCGAGTCCGTCGTGCGGAAGACCAGCCACGTCCAGCCACCGACGGCGACGCCCGCGACGAGCGTCGCCACGACCGAACGTACCGGCTCCGCGTGGTCGACGAGCCCGGAAACGAGGACGAGACACAACCCGGCTTCGGCGAGGGCGAAGTCGGTCACGGGGCCGTCGAACGGAAGCAGGCCGACGAGCACGACCTGTCCGAGCGCGAACGCGACCGCCGTGCCGAACAGGTACTGCCCCGCACCCACCGCGACCGCGACGAGCAGCCCGAGAGGACCGACCAGCAGAACCGTCGTCGCCGTCGCGACGAGCACCCCGAGCGCGGCGAGCGATCGCCGTACGCGCGGGTGGCGGTCGACCCCGGTGGCGCGAACGGTAGCACTCACTTCACGGGCTCCCGGAACGGTCGCTGGGAAGCGGAGCGGTTCACGTGTTCGAATCCACCCAGGACGGCTTATTTTTTGCCCTTCCCGTTACGAAAAACGGGCCGCGTTCGGGGTCGAACACCCGACACGAGCGGCGGGGCCGACCGAGCACGTCGAGCGGGTCGCCGTTCGTTCTTTTCTCCCGACCCGAAGTTTTATAGAGGTTATAGTAGATAAAACAACTGATGATATCAACGAAGCAGCTGGGCGCGATAGTGGTCGCGCTCGGTCTGCTCACCGTCGCGGTTCCGGCCTCGGGGGTCTCCTTGTTCGGCGGCGATCAGGTCGCGAACGCGGCGAGCCCACAGGCGGACGTATCGAACGGCGCGAACGCACAGGTCGAATCGACGGCGACCGACACCGCCAACGAAACGACTGCAACCGCCACTGACACGGCGACCGAAACCGCCACCGCAGCCGGCACGGCGACCGGGACGGCGTCCGGAAACGGTGACCGGACGTTGCTCGACGTCTATCAGGACGCACGGACGTCCTACGAGGGGCTCCACGACCTGAGCGCGACGGTCGAGAGCGAGACTGTAGTCTCGAACGACGCCGGGAGCCAGTCCTACAACGCGAGCGCGAACGTCTCGTACAAGGCACCCGATATGTTCCGGCTCGACGTCCTCGAACCCGAGGCCCAGGCCGGCACCATCGTGGCCTCGAACGGCACCGCCGTGATGTACTACGACCCCGCGACCGACACCACGACGGCGATCCCGGCCACGGAGCTCACCGGTGACGTCTCGCCGGCGAGCACGATGGGTGGAGCGGCGGGCGGCGTCTCGCAGGCCGACGCGATGGGCATGAACGCGAGCGCGATGGGGATGGGTGACCCCTCGGCGATGCTGGCCGACAGCGACGTGACCTACGAGGGGACCGAGATGGTCGACGGCTACACGACCGACGTGGTCGCCATCGAGAGCGAGAACGAGTCGCTCGGCTACACCGCCTCGGCGACCGTCTACCTCGACCGGGCGTCGAGCGTGCCGGTGAAGGGCGTCTCGAACGTCACCCTCACGACCGAGGGTGAGACGACCACGATCAACACCTCGTTCCTCGTGAGCGACCTCGCGGTCAACGCGGGCATCCCGAACGCCACCTTCGACCTCGCCGACGGCGACGTGACGCCGGTCGAGGAGCGGCCGATGCCCCAGAACGCGACGTACTACCAGGTGGACTTCGTGACGGGCGAGCCGATCGAGGAACTCCGGAGCGACGAGGGCTACTACACCCCCGATAGACTGGTCCGCTTCGCGCACGGCAACACCGACTCGGGCGTCACGCGCGTCTCCGACGGCGAGTTCGTGACCGACGAAACGGTGGCCGACCGGATCGAGAGCGAGGACATCGCGGTCGAGGACGACACCGCGACGATCACCTTCACCGTCAGCGAGGGCGAGCCGATCGACCTCACCCTCGCGAGTTACGAGAAGCCCGGCCCCGGCTGGAGCCCCCAGACGGAGGCCGACCAGGTGTTCGTCGACAGCGACACCGAGACCTTTGAGTCGGGAACCCACACGCTGACCGTCGACCTCCCCGACAAGAGTACGGAGGACTCGACGGTGACGACCACGGCGACAGCGACCGAGACGGAAACGACGGCGACGGCAACCGAAACGATGGAGACGGAAACGCCGACGTCGAGTGCAACGGACACGGCGGCGGCGACCGAAACCGCGACGACGACCGACACCGCAACGGCGACAGCAAGCGCCGCAGCGGCGAGTGATGCTTCGGGCGACGACCTCAACTGTGACGATTTCCCGAGCCAGGAAGCCGCACAGCAGAACCTCGAGAACAACCCGAGCGACCCGAATCAGCTCGACGGTGACGACGACGGCGACGCCTGCGAATCGGGTGTGGACTCGTAGTCACGACCCGAATCGAACGAACTGAATTTTTCGCGGAGATACACCGAATTTCGAGCGGGATCGCTCGAACGACGTTCAGTACGCACGGTTCTTCCCATCGTTCGAAACAGGACGGTCGCTCTCGTCTCGTTCGACTCTACGGGGTGGGAAACGGCGGAAGAACTATCTCATCGCTGGCAATTCGATAACGAATGAGACTCGTTCTCGATTACGGTGGCGTCCTCGCCGACCACGTCGACGAGCGGGAGTACGCACACCTGCTCGGCGTCTCCCCGGACCGGGACCCCTACCCCGGCTGGTTGGCCTACTACCTCTTTCGGACCGGGTTTCTGGACACCGAAGCCCAGTACGTCGACCTGCTGTCGACGCTGACCGGCGCGACCGAGGCGGACTGTCGCGAGTACGTCGAGCGGACGTGGCTCGATCCAGCGTTTCCGGCGGAGCGCGTGGAGCTCCTCACCGAACTGGCGACCCAGCACTCCCTCGTGTTGCTCAGCAACATGGTGAAGCCCTGGGTCGAGTCGGTGCTCCGGGACCACGGGGTCCGGGACTGTTTCGATGCCCTCCTGGTTTCGAGCGAGCTGGAACGGCCGAAGCCACATCCGCGGGGCTACGTCCGTAGCATGGAGGGGACGAACGAGACGGTCGTGATGGTCAGCGACGAGTTCAACGAGGACCTCCTGATGGCCCAGTGTCTCGGGATGACGACGGTCTGGGTCGAGAACGAGGACGACGAGGAACCGTACCGGCGACCCGACTACACCATCGAGGATTTCACAGTGCTTCCAGCGGTCCTCGATCGGATACGGCGTTCGAACTGAGCGAACGATCGTTTTCCGATCGAGGAGCGGTTCGGCGGCGAGCGCGCCGGTCGGTGGACTTCACAGGGTACGGGCCCGTCCTCAGTCGTCGGCCGGGCTCGCACCGGGTCGGTAGCTCCGACTGACGCGCTTCCACTCCCCGGTGGCGAGTCGGTAGTAGTTGAGGGCGGCCGGCACGGTGGTCTCGGCCGCGAAGGAGAGGTAGATTCCCCAGACCCCGAGCGGCGTCGTCGCGCCGAGGTAGGCCAGCGGGATCGCGACGAAGAACGTTCCGACCGCCTGGCTCGCGAACGGCCAGCGCGTGTCGCCGCTCGCGTCGAGCGGGCCGGCAGCGCCACCCGTGACCCCCTGGAAGACGATGGCGATACAGGCCGCCGAGACCATCGAGACCGCGAGCGGGATCGCGGGGCTGGTCGGGTTGTCGACGAACGCCCGGACGATCGGCTCCGAGAGGACGAACACCACGGCCGCCGAGAGCAGGTAGACGCCGACCGCGAACCGGACGATCTCGAAGCCGTAGGCCTCGGCGGTCTCCTCGTGGTTCTGGCCGAGTTCCTGACCGACGAGGCTGGAGGAGGCGAGCCCGAAGCCCCAGCCGGGCGTGTTCATCAGCCCCCAGATCCGTCTAGCGATGACGTAGGCGGCGACCACCTCGGTGCCGAAGAGACCGACGATCGCGAGCATCGGGAACTCCGCGACGGTCCAGACGAGGTTGCGACCCATCACCGGGGTGCCGATATCGACGAGCTGCGAGACGAACTCACGGTCGAGGTACGGCCCCAGGGGATCGATCCGGACGGGGAACTCGCCGATGCCGGGGAACCGGCCCGCGACGAGTCCGGTCGCGAACACACCGCAGACGACCGCGTTCGAGACTACGGTCCCGATGGCCGCGCCGACGACGCCCATCCCGAGCCCGAAGATCAGCGCCGCGTTGATGAGGCCGTTGGCGACCGCCCCCGCCGACCGGAGGATCATCGGTGTGCGGGCGTCGTTGAAGCCGATGAAGACCCGACTCCCGATGAGGTTGAGCGCCGCGAACGGCACGCCGAGCGAGACGACTTGGAGGTACGACGCGCCGAGCTCGGCCGCTCGTGGGTCGCTGGTCATGAGCCCGACGAGGTCGGGCGCGAACACCCAGAATATCGCGACGATCGGGAGGGTGAGGCCGACGACGACGGCGGTGCTCGACCGGACCGTCTGGCCGATCCCGTCGTGCTCGCCCGCGCCGTAGCGCTGGGAGACGAGTGCGATCGTGCCCGCGGCGATCCCGCCGCCGATGGCGAAGCCGAGCCCCCAGAACGGGCCGGCGAAGCCGACGCCCGCGATGCCCGCCGAGCCGACCGCGATGCCGACCATCGCGACGTCGACGGCGTTCTTCGACATTCTGGCGATGCCGGTGACGATACGAGGCCACGCGAGGTCAGTGGTCCGGCGCGCACGTTGCCGGTCGATGATCCCGAGCCAGGACAGCACGAAACCGACGGCCGAAACGAGAAACCGGATGGGGTTTGGAACGGATAGCAACACCCTCCCTACCCGATCGCGACGTAAAGGCGTTTCAGTATGATTCGTATATACTGTACAAATATGGATGAAAACTTGGTGAAATTCCGAGTTACATCCTCACACGGACCGGTTTTCTCCGATTTTATATCACGATCTATTTTGTTGTCGGTCGACACGTCTCGTCGGTCGGCGGCATCGACGGAGTTTAGGGCCGCCACCGGCTCGTGGGACCATGGTCGCACAGACGATGGATCGTGTTCCGCGATAGCCGTCCCGACCGCCGCCCGTTCTCCCGTCGATCGAGTGGTGAGCGGCGGTGACCGGCATCGCCACCTTCTCGATGGCCGGCTTCGACGGGGTCGCGCTCAAACCCACCGAGGTCGACCTCGACCGGGTCAGCCTCGACGGGGTCGAAAGGGCGGTGGTCGACTACGAGGGTCGCGAACGGGTCCCGAGTTCGGAACGACTCGCCGACCTCGCGCAGGGGACCGACCTCCGGGTCACGACGCCGGTCCGTGCCGACGGCTTCGACCCGCTGGGCGACGACCGGCTCGCGGCCCGCCTCCCCCCGAACGTGGGTCGGGTGGTCGTCGCCGGCAACCCGGCGTACCTCTCGGCGAACGAACGGAGTCGTGCGATCGCGCCACGACTCGGCGCAGCCCGCGAGCGCTCGCCGGGCGCGTGGGTCGGCACCGAGGGCGTCGAGCGGATCGCGCTCGCGGCGGGCGGCACACAGTTCGAGCTTCTCGAACCCACGACCCTCCGCGAGGTGCGAGCGCTCCGCGCGGCAGGCTTCGAGGGCGAGATAGCCGTCTACGCACCGGTCGTCTTCAGCGAGGACGAGGACGTCCTCCTCGACGCGCTCGGCGGCTACGTCTCCCGCCGGGGCTCGGTCGCGGCGTCGCTCGATGCCGCAGCCGATACGTCGGGGGCCGCCGCCGACGGCACCGCGACCGACGCGACGGCCACCGGCCGGTCGCGCTCGGTGTTGCTCTCGGCCATCGAGGGGTTCGCGCTCGCGGGCCCGCCCGAGACGGTCGACGAACGGGTCGACGAGCTCCGGGCGGCCGGCGTCGACGTCCTCGTCGGCTACCCGGCGCGCGGGCCGACCGCGTTCGGCCACTGACGGCCGACCGGCGAAGACATCTCAGGAGAGCTTCCGTCCGACCACTGGTCCCTCAGCCGCGGCCGTCGAGGTCCTCGCGGGTGTCGACATCGGCCCGGACGCCCCGGTCGTCGGTCTCGACGACCGCCCCGCGGTCGGCGTCGAGAAGCACCGGCTTCCCGCCCACGTCGCCGCGGACCGCGCGGAGCGCCGGGAAGTGCTGCTCGTCGAAGAGCACGGGGTTCCCGCGGCGGTTGTCGTGGCTCGCCGCGACCGCGTCCGCGAGGTCCGCACGATGGGTGTCGACGAGCAGGTCTACGGTTTCGGGGTCGACCCCGGGCATATCACCCGGGAGGAACACGACCGCGTTCGCCCCGACCTCGGCCGCCGCGTCCACGCCCGCCCGAACGGATGTCGAGAGCCCGCGTTCGTAGTCGGGGTTCGTCACGAATCGAAAGTCCTCGGAATCGCCCTCATTCTGGGCGAGCGCGTCCCGAACCGCCGCCGCGTCGCAGCCGAGCACCGCGACTAGACCCGAGAGCCGGGCGTCGCGGAGGGTGCGGGCCGCGTGACGGACCAGCGGCTCGCCGTCGACCTCGGCGAGGAGCTTGTTCGCCACACCGAACCGGCTGCTGGTACCCGCGGCGAGGAGCACCCCGACCACCGTCGGATCCGTCCTCCGGTCCGCATCGAGCGCGTCCCGCACCGTGGCCGGCGAGAGCCGACGGAGGTCGTTGGTCATTCGACCACCGAGTACGGGACGACCTCGATAGCTTCGCCAGATTCGAGGGATGCGTCGGTGAGCACGAAGCCGTCGGCGAGCGTGGCGCGCGTGCTCGCGGCGACGAGCCCCGCCGCGAACCGCTCCTCGTAGAGCGGGAGCGACGAATCGACGTGCCCGAGCGGCATCGCCGTCCGGCCCTCGTCCCCGACTTCGAGAACCACTGGAACGGCGTACTCGATCCCGTCGTCGGGGACCGAGACAGCGTGGGCGAGGTCGGCGGTCGTCGTCGGCATCGCTTCCCTGCTGACGAACAGCGCACGAGCGACGAGCACCGCGGCGGTGTGGGCCGCGATGGGCTTGCCCGGCAACCCGATCACCGGGGTGTCGTTCACCAGTGCCGCGGTCACGGGTCGACCGGGACGGAGCGCCACGCCGGCGAACAGCCGCTCGTGGTTGGCGAGCACGTCCGAGACGTGGTCGGCGGCCCCGACGCTCGTGCCGCCGGTGGTGAGGACGGCGTCGTGGTTGGCGGCCGCATCGGTGATGGCGCTCGCGACGGCTTCGAGGTCGTCCGGAACGGTCCTCGGGGCCGACGGCGCGCCGCCCCACCGACGGACGAGGCCGGCGAGGAAGCCCGAGTCCCGGTCGGGCTGGCGACCCTCGTGGATCTCGGTGCCGGTGGCGACGACGGCGACCGACGGCGGGCGGCGGACCCGAACCGATTCGACCCCGACGTCGGCCAGCAGCGCCGCGTATCGCGGGGCGAGCCGGTCGCCGGCCGCGAACAGCCGCTCGTCCGCCGACGCGGTGGTTCCCCGACGGATCACGTTGGTGCCGCCCGCGAGACCGGGGTCCGTGAGTCGGTCGTCCGCCACGGTCGCGTCCTCGCGCGGGACGACGGCGTCGGCCCGATCGGGGAGCGGCGCGCCGGTCGCGACCGCGACGGCCTCGTCGGGATCGGTTCGTGGGGGAGTGTCCTCGGGGGCGACGCTGCCGACGACCGTTCGCGAGCCCTCGTCGGCGGCCGTGACGGCGTAGCCGTCCATCGTGGCGTAGTCCGTCGGCGGCACGTCGCGGGGCGAGCGCACCGCCTCGGCGAGCGTTCGACCGGCGCTCTCGGCGGGTCCAACGAATTCGGTCGGGAGCGCTTCGAGGAATCCGGCCCGGCGTTCGAGGAGCCGGTCGACCGCGGTCGAGCGCGCCACCATCTCGGGTTCGACCATGACACGGTTACGGCGAACCGGCGGAATACGCTGTCGGCGTCTCCCCAGTCGTCGGACCCAGCTCGATCCGCCGTCGCCCGTGGGGACGACTCCGCCCTCGGTCGGTCGTGAGAATAAGGCGCGCCTAAACTATCAGGATCGACACTAATCTTTTTGTCTTCGAAGGCCGCAGTAGCACGAAGGCAGTGCGTCCTGCCGAGGATACCTGACATGGAATTCAATGGGACGTTCGAACTGGAGGACACCACGGTCGACGAGGTCTGGCTCGCGCTCTCGGATCCGGTGATGATCGAGAACGCGCTTCCGGGCTGTCAGTTCCTCGTGCCGGTCGAGGACGAGGACGTCGACTTCGACGCGCTCCGCGAGGAGCACGGCGATAGGGACGTCGAACCGACGTCGGACCCGGAGGTGATCGCCAACCGCGCGTTCGAGGAGGGGCAGACCTACGCCACGGTGATCGGCATCAGCATCGGGCCGGTGAACCCCACCTTCGAGACGGTGGTGACCATCGACCACCGCGAGCAGCCGGAGATGAAGGCCTCGGGCGAGGGCTCGGCGGGCGACAGCTCGTTCGAGATGAACGCCTGGATGGACCTCGACGGGACCGACGACGGTGTCGAGGTCGACTGGCGCGCCGAGGCCGAGGTGTTCGGCCGGATCGCGTCGATGGGCCAGCGCGTCATCAACCCCGCCGCGAACCAGGTCGTCAAGCGGTTCTTCTCCTCGGTTCAGAGCGAGATCCGCGACCGCGAGATCGCCGACAGCGAGGCGATCGACGCGGACGAGGGCGAGGTGGACGAGACGGCGGCGGAGACGGAGGCATCGAACGACGGCGGCATCGTCGATCGGATTCTCGGGCGGTCACGGAGTAACTGACAATGGCAGAACACGACATCGAACTCAGCGTCAACGGCACGGCACACGAACTCACCGTGGACTCGCGAACGTTGCTGGTCCACGCGCTCCGCGACGAACTCGGCTATACGGGCACGAACGTCGGCTGTGAGAGCTCGACCTGTGGAGCGTGTACGATCCACCTCGACGGCGAGGCGGTGAAGTCCTGTACCCTGCTCGCGGTCCAGGCCGACGGCCGCGAGGTCACGACCGTCGAGGGGCTCGCCGAGGACGGCACCTACGCCCCGATCCAGGAGGGCTTCCAGAAGGAACATGGCCTCCAGTGTGGGTTCTGTACGCCCGGGATGATGCTCGCGGCGAACGACCTCCTCGCACGGAACCCGGACCCGAGCGAGGAGGAGATCCGGGAGGCGATCGAGGGGAACCTCTGTCGGTGTACCGGCTATCAGAACATCGTCAACGCCGTCGAGTACGCCGCCGACCACATGGACCAGGAGGTCGTGGCCGACGGTGGCAGCGACCGTGTGGAGGGCGAGTGAGATGGGTATCGAGACCATCGAATCGAAGGACATCGACGCCGAGGCCGTGCTCGGGTCGGCGGTCGAGCGCCGCGAGGACCCCGCACTGATCACCGGCGAGGCCGAGTACACCGACGACATCCAGCGGCCGAACATGACCCACATGGCGGTCGTGCGAAGCCAGTACGGTCACGCGACGATCGAGGGCATCGACACGAGCGCGGCCGAGGAGCTCGACGGCGTGTTGGCCGTCTACACCGGCGAGGACGTCGACGTTCCGGGGATGATCCCGACCGGCTGGCAGCTCCCGAGCCTGAAGAACCCGGACCGACCGATGCTCGCGACCGACCGGGTACGCCACGTCGGCGAGGCGGTCGCCGTCGTGGTCGCGGAGGACCGGTACACCGCGAAGGACGGCGTCGACCTCGTCGACGTGGACTACGACCGCCAGGATGCGACCGTCGACCAGAGCGACGCGCTCGACGACGACGCACCGCGGGTCCACGAGGCGTTCGACGACAACGTCGCCTTCGACTTCGAGCTCGGCGACGAGGACGCCACGAACGACGCCTTCGAGAACGCGGCCCACACCGCCGAGGTCGATCTGGAGAACCAACGGGTGATCCCGAACGCGATGGAGCCGCGGGCCGCGCTCGCGGAGTACAAACCCAGTTCGGGCGACCTCGAACTCGACCTCACCACCCAGAACCCCCACCTCCATCGGTTGTTGCTCCCGGGCGTCATCGACGTCCCGGAGCACAAGATCCACGTTCGCGCGCCCGAGGTCGGCGGCGGGTTCGGGAGCAAGTCGCCGCTCTACCCGGACGAGGCGCTCGCGTCGTGGTGTTCGATGCAGGTCGAGCGACCGGTGAAGTGGACCGCGACGCGTTCGGAGACCTACCAGACCGACGCGCAGGCGCGCGCCCACCAGACGACCGGCGAGATCGCGATGGACGAGGACGGCACGATCACGGCGGTACGGGTGAACACGATCGCCAACATCGGCGCGTACCTCTCGATCTTCGCCGCGGCGATCCCCACGGTTCTGTACGCGCCGCTGCTCTCGGGTCAGTACGAGATCCCGTCGATCTACTGCAACGTGGTCGGCTCGTTCACGAACACGGTTCCCGTGGACCTCTATCGCGGCGCGGGCCGGCCGGAGGCGCTCTTCGTGGTCGAGCGGCTGATCGACCTGGGGGCGCGCGAGGTCGGCATGGACCCCGCCGAGTTCCGGCGGCACAACTTCATCGGCTCCGACGACTTCCCCTACGAGACGCCGGTGGCCGTCACCTACGACAGCGGCGACTACGAACCCGCGCTCGACAAGGCCCTCGACCTGCTCGACTACGACGACCTCCGCGAGCGCCAGGAAGAGCTTCGCGACGAGGGTCGGTATCTCGGCGTCGGCTTCTCGAGCTACATCGAGGCCTGCGGGCTCGCACCCTCGAAGATCGCGGGCTCGCTCGGTGCGCAAGCGGGCCTCTGGGAGAACGGGCTGGTCCGGATGCACCCCGGCGGGAAGGTCACGGCGTTCTGTGGCACCTCCGGACACGGTCAGGGCCACAAGACGACCTACGCCCAGATCGTGGCCGACGAGCTCGGCGTCCCCTACGACGACGTCGAGATCGTCGAGAGCGACACCGACGAGGTGCCCGAGGGCCGGGGGACCTACGGCTCGCGGTCGGCGGCGGTCGGCGGGAGCGCGCTCTCGACGAGCGCGGGGAAGGTCGTCGAGAAGGCACGGAAGATCGCCGCCCACCAGCTGGAGGCCGACGAGGCCGACATCGACTTTTCCGGTGGTGAGTTCAGCGTCTCGGGCGCACCGGACCGTTCGATGACCATCCAGGAGGTCACCCAGCAGGCCTACCTCGCCCAGGACCTCCCCGAGGGGATGGAGCCGGGGCTCGAAGAGACCGCCTTCTACGACCCCGAGAACTTCGTCTTCCCGTTCGGGACCCACGCCGCCGTGGTCGAGGTCGACCCCGAGTCGGGCGAGATCGAGTTCGAGAACTACGTCGCCGTCGACGACGTCGGCCCCCAGATCAACCCCAAGATCGTCGAGGGGCAGATCCACGGCGGGGTCGCCCAGGGCGTGGGGCAAGCACTCTACGAGGTCGCCGAGTACGACGACAACGGTAGTTTGGTAACGGGGTCGATGCAGGACTACACGGTGCCGAAGGCCGAGCACGTCCCCCACATGGAGACGGACCACACGGAGACGCCGTCGCCGCACAACCCGCTCGGCGTGAAGGGCGTCGGCGAGGCGGGCACCATCGCGGCCCCACAGGCCGTGGTGAACGCGGTCGTGGACGCGCTCGAACCGTTCGGCGTTGACCACATCGACATGCCGCTCTCGAACGAGGCGGTCTGGCAGGCGGTGAACGACAGCGCCGTCGCGGACGGCGGGCAACCGGCGGATGCGGCCGACGAGGGAGGTGCGAACTGATGTTCCCCGACGAGTTCGATTACTACGAAGCCGAAAGCGTCGCGGAGGCGGTCGAGCTGCTCGGCGAACACGCCGACGAGGAGACCGAACTCCTCGCGGGCGGTCACAGCCTGCTGCCGGCGATGAAGACGGGGCTGTCGAGCCCCGACGTGCTGATCGACATCAGCGGCATCGAAGGGATGACGGGCGTCGAGGTCGACGGCGACACGCTCGTGATCGGCGGGATGACGACCTACGGCGCGCTCCTCGAAGCCGAGGAAGTAGCCGAGCACGCCCCCGCGCTCGAAGAGGCGGTGGCGTGGGTCGGCGACGTCCAGGTCAGAAATCGTGGCACCATCGGCGGTAACCTCGCCCACGGCGACCCCGCGGCGGATCTACCTGGGGCGGCGCTCGCCTCGAACGCCACCCTCGTGGTCGAGGGGCCGGACGGCGAGCGCGAGGTGCCGGCCGACGACTTCTTCTTCGGGATGTACGCCACCGACGTCGGTCCCGACGAACTCCTCACGCGCGTGGAGATCCCGGTGGCCGACGGCGCGGTCGGCGCGTACGCGAAGAAGGCGAGTCCGTCGTCGGGCTACGCGATGGTCGGCGTGGCCGCGCTGCTCGACATCGACGGCGACACGATCGAGTCCGCCCGCGTCGCCGCCAACGGCGTGATGGACCACGGGGTCCGGCTCGAACCCGTCGAGGAGGCGCTCGTCGACGGCACGTTCGACGCCGACACCATCGAGGCCGCCGCCGACCACGCGGGCGACGACCTCGACGTGGACCTGATGATGTCGGACCTCCAGGCCTCGAACGAGTTCCGCGCCCAGCTCCTCGAAGTCTACACGAAGCGTGCGCTGACCGGCGTCCACGACGCTGCCGACCGGACGGCGGCCGACTGATCGGCGGGACCCCGGTCCGACGCGGTCCGGGCGAGCGAGGGAGCTACATTCCTTGACGACGAAGGTCTCGCTATGAGCGAACGGCCGACGGGGTTCACCGAGGCGACCGAGGCCGAGGTCGGGGCCGCGTTCGACGCCACGGGATACGTCGCCGACGACGAGATCGTGACGACGACGGCGCTGTCGCTTCGGCTCGGCAAGCCGCTGCTCGTCGAGGGCGAACCGGGGGCGGGAAAGACCGAACTCGCGAAGGTGCTCGCCGACGGCTTCGACACCGACCTCGTCCGACTCCAGTGTTACGAGGGACTGACCGCCGAGAGCGCGCTCTACGAGTGGAACTACACCAAACAGCTCCTCGCGACGCAGACGGCCGACACGGGAGAGGCCGGATCCGCTGTCGAGGATCCGAACCACTCCGTCTTCACCGAAGAGTACCTGCTCGAACGCCCACTGCTCCGGGCGCTCCGGGCCGACGGCGACCGTCCCCCAGTACTGCTGATCGACGAGGTCGACCGCGCCGACGAGGAGTTCGAGGCGCTGTTGCTCGAAGTGCTCTCCGAGTTCCAGGTCACGATCCCCGAACTCGGGACGGTCCGGGCGGCGACCCCGCCGGCGGTGGTGATCACCTCGAATCGAACGCGCGGCCTCTCGGACGCACTGAAGCGCCGGTGTCTCTTCCTCCACGTCGAGCCACCGTCGTTCGAGAAGGAGCGCGCGATCCTCGAACGGAAGGTCCCAGAACTCGACACCGCGGTGGCCGCCGAGCTCTGTGCCGCGGTCGGGCGGCTCCGCGAGGAACCCCTGTTGAAACCGCCGGGGGCGGCCGAGACCATCGACTGGGCGCGCGCGGTGGCCGCGCTGCGCGACGGCTCCGACGAACCCCTCGACCGCGAGACCGTCCGAACCACGCTCGGCTGTCTGTTGAAGGAGGTCGAGGACGTCGAGCGCGTCGACGACGACCTGCTCGGTTCGTTGCTGACCGCCGCGACGGAGGTCGACGCGTGAGCCCCGGTCGCAACGGGACCGACGGTGCCGACGGGATCGAAATCCCGCTCGCCGCCGCCAGCGATCACGTTCGCGACGAGCTCGTGCGGTTCGTCCGGGCGCTCCGGCGGGCGGGCGTGGCGGTGCCGGCGAACGCGGGCGTCACGGCCGGGCGCGCGCTCGCCGACGTGGGGCTCGACGACCCCGACCGCGTCCGGGTCGCGCTCCGGGCGAGCCTCGTCGCCGACGCGACGGACCGCCCGACGTTCGACCGGCTGTTCGAGGCGTTCTGGCGGCGGCTCGCCGCCGGTCCCGACACCGCGGACGCAGCGGGGTGGACCGACGACGGGCCCGAGGGCGGACTCGCGTCGTTCGGGGCCGAACCGGCCGCCGGTGAAGCCGGCGACGGAGGAGCACAGGACGACGAGAACGAAGCCGACGAAGCTGTCGCTGAACGCCACGTCGGAGCCGTCATCGGTCGCGAAACCACGGCTTCCGACGCCGACAGCGACGGCGCGACGACCGCACGGTACAGCCCGAACGGCCGGCGGACGGCGGTGTCGGCAGCCCACGCCAGCCACGAGTTCGGGACGGCGTTTGACACGCTCACCGAAAGCCTCGCGACGCTGTCGGGCCGGCGGTGGCGGGCGGGCGGCGACGAGCGCCCCGACGTCCGGCGCGCGCTCCGGGCCAGCGTCGCCACCGGCGGCACGGTGGTCGAGGTCCCGCGGCGACGACGCGTGCGGAGCGAGTTCCGTGCCTGTCTGCTCGTGGACGTCAGCCGGTCGGTGCTCGACGTGGTGGACCGCTCGTTCCTGCTCGAGTTCCTTCGCCACGCACACGAGGCGTGGCGCGAGGCGCGGGTGTTCTTCTTCGACGACGACCTCCGCGAGGTCACGTCGGCGTTCGGCGCACCGGACGAGCGGGCGCTCGACGCGCTCTCGCGGGCCGAGGCCGAGTGGGGCGGCGGCACCCGGATCGGCGGCTCGCTCGCCCGACTCCACGAACGCGCGTCGGACGCCGTCTCGCGCGACTCCGTCGTGTTCGTCGTCAGCGACGGGCTGGAGATGGGCGACGTCGAGACCCTCGAACGCGAGGCGGCGTGGCTCTTGCGGCGGGCGCGGGCGGTGTTCTGGTTGAACCCGCTCGCAGTCTCGCCGGAATACGAACCCACGGCGCGCGGGATGGCCGCCGCGCTACCCTATCTCGACGGGCTGTTCGCGTTCGCCGGCCCCGACGACCTCGCGGAGCTGGCGCGCCAGCTCGACCAGCAGGGCCACCACGGCCGGATCGGCTACGAGTACGACCCACGACGGGTCGAAGCGACTCACGAAGGAGGACACACCGCATGACCACGACCGACTGGAGCCTCTCGGAGACCGACGTACTGTCCCGCGTCGGCGACGCGCTCGCCGACGACCGCGACGACGTGCTCGCGACGGTGATCGACGTCGAGGGGAGCGCCTACCGACGACCGGGTGCGAAGATGCTGATCCGGCCCGACGACACCGCGGGGTCGATCACCGCGGGCTGTCTCGAAGACGAGGTCGCGCGGGTCGGCAGCGAGGTCCGCGAGTCGGGCGAGCCGCGTATCGAGACCTACGACCTCACCGGTGGCGACGACGCGCTCTGGGGTCACGGCATGGGTTGTAACGGGATCATAACCGTTCTTCTCGAACCCGTCGACGAGCGCCACCGTCCGGTGGTCGAGACGGTCGCGGCCCACGAACCGGTCGCCGTCGCCACGGTCGTCGGCGGTGCGGGGACGGTCGGCGAGCGCGCGTGGTACCGCCCCGACGAGGGCTTCGCGGGTGGGCTCGACGAACAAATTCGGGAGGCACTCGCCGGACCGGCCGCCGAACTCCTCGGCGACGGCGGGGCGGACGTCGTCGAGGTCGAGACCGACGACGGACCGATCGAGGTGTTCGTCGACGGGATCGACGTCCCGCCGCATCTCGTGGTGCTCGGGTCGGGCCCCGACGTCGTCCCGGTCGTCGACCTCGCCAAACGCGTCGACTTCCGGGTCAGCGTCGTGAGCTTCCGCGGCGCGCGCGCGAACCGGGAGCGGTTCCCGGGGGCCGATACCGTCCTGTCGAGCTCGCCGGCCGCCCTCGGTGACGACCTCTCGTTCGACGACGAGACCTACGTGGTGGTGATGACCCACAACTTCGTCGACGACGGCCTCGCGCTCGAAACCCTGCTCGACACACGGGTGCCCTACATCGGGTTGATGGGACCGCGCGAGCGCTTCGAGGAGCTCCGCGAGGAGTTCGACGACGAGGTCTCGATGACGGGCGAGGACGTCGAGCGGGTTCACACGCCGATCGGTCTCGACCTCGGCGGCGATTCGCCCTACGAGGTCGCCTACAGCATCGTCGGTGAGGTGCTCGCGGTCGCCAACGGTCGGTCCTCGGGCCACCTCTCGGCGCGTGCGGGACCGATCCACGACCGCCGCGACCTCGACGCCGGGGTCGTCCCCGAGTAGTCCCGACCGTTCCACCCTACCGGTTCCTACTGCGTGTTTCGCGAACTCGCACGCCGGCGTGCGCTCGACAGGATGGCGTCGATCCGGTCGCGCGGGCCGACCTCGAACGCCGAGACCCGTCGCAGTCGTGCGAGTTCGAGCCGGAAGGACTCGAACTCCCGGTAGCGCTCGTAGCTGGCTTCGAGGTCGGTGAGGCCGCCCGGTTCGAACAGCGCCGACGGGGTGAGGAAGACGAGCACGCGACCGTCGCCGCGGCGGGCCAGCCTGACCGTCTCGCGGAGTTCGGCCCGGTTGGCGTCGTCGGTGAAGATCACGGTCCAGACGGTGCCGCTCAGCCGGGCGAGGTGGGCGCGGGCGGTCTCGAACAGCGGGTCGCCCCTGATACGTTCGGCGTAGGTGTCGCCCGTCTCGAAGTACGGCCGAAGCGTGCGCCCGAACGTGTCGTCGCCGGAGAGGCGGACGGCGGCGCGCCGCGAGGTCGCCGGGCTGTGGCTCCCGGAGTCGCCGGCGGTCGTGGTGGCGGGGTCGGTCGCCGTGAGGTCGCGCAGTCGCCCCTCGATGAGCGAGTACTGCCCGACCGCGGGGTTGCGCCGGTCGGTGAGCCCCTCGTCGCCGACCGCGTAGTAGCCGAGCGGGTCGCCGAACGACCGGACGCTGTCGACGAACAGCAACGCGACCTGGGTGGCGTAGTCGAGCTTCGTCTCGTTCGTCGGCCCGTCGGCCATCGTCGCGCGGTGGTCGACGAGCATCGCGGTGACGATGTCGGTCTCGATCTCGTACTCGCGAACGTAGGGCTCGCCCATCCGGGCGGTCGCCTTCCAGTCGATCCGACCCGCGGCGTCGCCGGCGACGTACTCCCGGAGCTCGCCAGGATCGAGTCCGGCGTCGCGGCGACCGCTCTCGCGCTCGCCGTAGGCGGCCATCAGCGGGTCGCCGCCCTGCCCGACGTGGACGTCGTGCGGACCGCGCGGTTCGACCACCATCGTCGGCGTGGACCCGCGCGCGAAGCGCTCGGTGAAGCACCCGGCCGGGCCGAGGACCTCGATCGCCGGGGTCCCGAACTCGTAGGTCCCGGCGACCGCCCATTCGAGGAAGACCGCCGTGCTCGCGGTCGTCTCGCCCGATTCGAGCCGGACACGGCGGTCCTCGCGGTCCGTCCCGGTCGCGCTCACCGGCGGCGCGAGTTCGACGGTGACGTCGAGCGACGACGGCTCGGGCAGCCGTACGGAAAGCGTGACCGACGTCTCGCGCTCGGCGACGACACGCTCCTGGGCGAGCACCTGCTCGACGACGATCGTGTCGGCGGTCCGCCTCGTCGCCCGGACGAACCGGTACTGCTCGACCGCCAGCCACGCGCCGAGCGCGGCCGCGCCGACCAGCAGGCGCGGGTCGGCGAAGGCGACGGCGAGGCCGACGAGAACTCCGCCGGCACCGACGAACCCCCTGCCACGGCGCGTGAGTCGCATGCGCCTACCTCGATAGCGCGATAGTTCAAGCTACTGGTCGTCCGAACGGATCGTGGACCTCGACGGGTTCGGCGACCGATGTAGCACGAATCGCGATGAGAAGGGTCGTGTGCCGAGCCGTGGCGAAGTGGAGCGAGCCGCTCACTCCCCGGTGTGCTCGTCCGATCCGTCCCCAGTGACCGTCTCGGCGTCGTCGATCGCGGTGCCCGCCGTCCCCTCCGAGAGGTCGTACGGGGAGAACGCCGCGCGCTCGTAGAGTTCGGTGAGGCGACCGAGGGCGGCACCCCGACGGTCGCCGACCGCGTTCCGGGCGGCGTCGAGGAACTCCCAGTGGGTGTAAGCCCCGCCGAGCCCGAGGTCGTCCCGGAGCTTCCGCCGGGTGGCCGCGTAGGCGGTGGCGACCGCGCCCGCCCGGTCCCCCGTGAACAGCTGGTGGTTCGCGGCGTCCAGGAGCGAACCCCAGTCCTCCGTGGTCTCGCCCGTGGACGACCCCCCCTCCGCGGCGGGGTCGGTGGTCGTCGACGCCTGATCGGCGTCGGAGCCATCCCGGATTCGGACGATCGCGTAACCGAGCCCCAGCACGAGGACGACCACCGGAACGCCGACGTACCACGGGTGCTCGGCGAGGAACGCCAGGAGTTCCGCGAGGAACCTCGGTGTGGGCTGGGCGGGGACGTCGATCCGGAGCCTCGTCCGCGCGGTCGAAGCTTCGAGACTCGTCTCGACGCCGGCGTAGCGCGCGCCGATCGCGATCGGGACCGTTCCCGTGCGCCCGGCGAACAGCGACTCCGGAACCGAGACGTTCGCGTCGTAGCTCCCGTTCTCGTCGGTGGTCACCGTCGTCGTGGTGGTGTCGTTGACCGCGAGCGCCACGGACTCGTTACGGACCGCTTGGTCACCGTTGGTCGTGAGGCGACCCGCGAGGCGAACCACCGGCCCGCTCACGTTCGACCCGTTGACGGAGGTCTGCGTTGCGTTGACCGAGAGGGCCGTCGGCGTCGACCGAACGGTGAGGGGTATCGAGACGTTGTCCCGGGCGAGTGCACGGTTCTCGAGCGGGAGCGACACCCGAACGCTTCGCCGTCCATCGTTCACCTCCTTCGGTAGCCGGGCCGAGAGCCGGAAGCCGCCGTTCGACGCCGTTCGCGCGCGGGTTCCGTCCTCGAACCGGAGCTCCTCGCCGTCGACCGAGACGGCGACGGGCATCCCCCTCGCACCGATACCGTCGACGGCGAGGCTTCCGTCGACCGTCACCGGCCCACCGTAGCTCACCGCGTTCGAACCGCCGGTCGCCCGCAGGGTCGGTTCGACCTGGCGGATGTCGACGGGCACCGAGGTCTCGTTGCCGCTGTAGACCGAACGGTTTCGCGGCAGGTACTGGAGCGTCACGCGCTCGGTATCGAGCGGAGCCCGCGTCGGGCGGTACGTGAGCCGGTAGACGCCTGTGGCGTTCGTCGTCGTGGTCCCACGGATCCGTCCGTCGACCCGAATACCAACGGTCCGGTCCGCGAGGCCGGTGCCGTTCGCGGCGGCGACGCGGCCGGTCACGCGAAGCGGCTCGCTGAAGGATATCACACGGTCCGCCCCTCGCGCAGTGATCGTCGTGTTGCGGAACTGCTCGATCGAGAGCGATGCGGCGGTGGTGGTGACGTTCCGGCTCACGTTCCGGGTCGTCCGCGTCGCCGGGCTGAGGTCGCGTCCCGTTCCGTTGGCGATGGCTCCGTAGTTCCGCGTCAGGTTACCGCTCGTCCGGTTGATGTCCGTCGCCAGGGTCTGTGCCCGACGGGCCAGTCGACGCGCCCGCTGGGTATCGCTGTCGTTCCGGGCGTCGTTGTACGCCTCGACGGTGTTCCGAAACCGCCGAACCTTCGAGGCGTACTCGGTCTGGTTCTCCCTGGTGCGCTCGAACGCGTTCGTTCGGTTGTCCCCCGAGTCGCTCTCACGGGTGACGTTGACGTAGCCGCTCAGCCACTCCGGATACTCCCCGTCAGACCGATTGCAGGCGTCGTACTCGCCGACGGTGAGCCCCTCCGAGCAGTTGACGACGGTCTGACTCAGTCGACCCGAAAACCAGCTCTGGAGCTCCGAGACGTTGCCTGAGGAATCCACCGATTCGGGGTCCTCCTGCTGGACGCTCGTGTTGTTCGCCGGTGACGCGCCGTCACCGCGCTGAGGAACGATCTCGCTCGCGTCCCCCGGCGATACCGACGGAACGGCACCCGCGACCGGAGCGCCCACAGCCGCGACCAGGAGCACGCCGACCCAGACCAGCACCCCGGCACGACGGTGTGTGAAACCCACACCAACGAGTCTCAATGCCCGGATAAAACTGCTTTCCTTCGTTTCGAAAAAAAAGAGGATGAAACCCCCTACAGGTGGCGGGAGAGCTGGTCCACGAACGCGTTTCGACCACCGGGGCCGGAGGGCGACGTTTATCACGCACTATCACCGACTACTCGGGGATGACGTCGGACCCGATCGACTACGCGCGTCTCGACGAGGGGCGGGAGTGCAACTACTGGGAGCTCGACCGGACCCTCCAGTTCGAGGCGCGGCGGGTCTACCCGGACGACGAGTTCGAGTGGGCCGAGGCGCTCCTCTCGGCCTTCGGCGAGCGCCTGGGTCACGAGATGGCCGACACCGCCGACCGGATCGACGAGGCGGGCCACGAACTCCGGTCGTTCGACAAGTACGGCGACCGACTGAACGAGGTCGAGTACCACCCCTCGATGCGCGACCAGGAACGGATCGCCTACGAGGAGTTCCGGATCACGCATGACGCGTTCCACGCCCCACCCGGTCGGGAGTCACCCGTCGGGCTTTGTCACCCGCTGACGATGCAGGCGTTGCTCTCGTACGTCGACATCGGCTTTTGCTGTCCCGTCTCGATGACCACGGGGGTCGCCATCGTGCTCGATCGGTTCGACGACGGACGGCTCGACGAGTACTTCGACGGGCTGACGGCCGCGACCCTCGACGACCACATCGAAGGCGCGATGTTCCTCACCGAGGAGCAGGGCGGTTCCGACGTCGGCGCGAACGAGGTACGCGCCGAGCCGACCGACGAGGCGGGCGTCTACGAACTCCACGGCGAGAAGTGGTTCTGCTCGAACATCGACGCCGAGGGCGCGCTCGCGCTCGCGCGGACACCCGACGCGCCCGACGGTGTCGCGGGGCTCTCGCTCTTCCTCGTGCCGCGCACCAAACCCGATGGCGAGGTCAACGACTCACATTTCCGGCGGCTCAAGGACAAACTGGGAACTCTCTCCGTGCCGACCGGCGAGATCGAGTTCCAGGGCGCGGCGGCGTATCTCGTCGGCGAGGAGGGACGCGGCTTCAAGTACATGTCCGAGATGATGAACTACGAGCGCCTCACGAACGCGATGGGCGCGGTCGGCGTGATGGGACGGGCGCTGCTGGAGGCGAAGGTCCGTGCCGCACAGCGCGAAGCGTTTGGCAACCCGATCGACAAGTACCCGCTGATGCGACGCGATCTGGTGGGGATGGCCGTCGACTACGAGGCGGCCGCCGCGTTCTCGTTCGAGGCCGTACGACTCCTCGACGAACGCGAGCGGGCGGGCGACGACTCGGCGGCCTACAAACTGCTGCGGCTGTTCGTTCCGGTCGCGAAGTACAGGACCGCCCGAATGTCGGTCGAGACCACCTCGTACGCGATGGAGGTCCTCGGCGGAAACGGCTACGTCCGCGAGCACACCACCGAACGGCTCCTGCGCGACGCCCAAGTCCTCCCGATCTGGGAGGGCCCCTCGAACGTCCTCGGGCTCGACGTCCTCCGCGCGCTGAACCGCGAGAACGCCCACGAGGCGCTCCTGCCCTACGTCGAAGAGAAGCTCGACGGGGTCGACCATCCGGCGCTGGAGTCGGCGGTCGAGACGGTCGAATCGAGGTACGGGGAGCTCCAGGACGCGCTGGGAACGCTCGCGACGGAGGACGAGGCGTTCGCCCAGTACCACGCCAAGCGGCTCGCGGACCTCGTCTTCGACGTGGTGACGGGAGCGCTGTTGCTCGAAGAGGCGCAGTGGGGGATCGATACGGCGCAGGACGGTCGGAAGGCGCTCGTCGCCCGCCGGTTCGTCGAGACCCGGTTCGGCGACGCGAGCTACGGGATCGCCGCCGACGAGCGCTTCGGGATGGCCGACGAGCAGTTCACCGCGGTCGTCAAGTACGGCTCCGTCGAGCCGGCGACGCTGCTCGACGGGATGGCCCCCGCCGAGTGACGACCGCGTTCTACTTGTCTCGTCCGAGCCGACGCGCGGCGAGACCCGCGACCCCGGCGAGCGCGGCGAGGACACCGAATCCGGGACCGTCGGTCGCGGTCGTGTCGCCGCTCGCGTTCCCGCCGCTCCCGTTCGTGTCGCCGGTCGCGCTCGCCCCGGAACCATCCGTTCGCGGATTCGATGCGGTAGCTCCTGTGCTCGTTCCCCTACCGGTGGCCGTTCGGGACGTGTCGGTCGCGGCGCTCGTGCGGCGGTCCGTGACCGCGCCCGTCGTTCCCGACCCGGTCGTCGGGCCGGCCGTCGATGCCGTTCCGGCCGTCGAGCTCGTCGGTGCCGTCCCGGTCGAACCCGTTGCGGCCGTCGCGTTTTGCGTTCCCGCCGCAGTGCTGGACGCGGCCTCGCCCTCGGCGGCCGTGATCCGGTGGACCGCCCCGCCGAGGTCGCCGGCGGAGGTCAGCGCGTAGAGGTCGCCGGTCTCGTCGCGACCGATGGCGATGAGGTAGCCCTCCACCGCGCCGCTCTCGGCACCCGCGATCCGAAGCTCCGAGAAGTCCCACTGGCCGTCCTCGGTCGGGGTCGCGGCGAACAGCGACCCGCGTGGGTTCCCCTTTTGGCTGTAGTCGCCGAAGACGTACTTGCCTTCGAGCCCGGGGATCGCGTCGTTCCCGTAGATGTAGCCGCCGACCACCGAGATGCCGATGAACTCGCCGTCGCGCTGGTGGGGGTACTCGACGACCGGGTCCCGGAGGGGCTCGCCCCCGCGGACGTCGGGCGGCGTCGAGTCGGGGCACTCCTCCGGAACGTCGCTCACGTTCTCGGTTCCGAAGCAGTGGGTCCCCTCCCGGACGTTCCAGCCGTAGTTGCCACCCTTCACTACCCTGTTGACCTCCTCGTACCGACTCTGCCCGACGTCGGCGACGTAGAGCTCGCCGTTCGAGAACCCCATTCGCCAGGGGTTGCGAAAGCCCCACGCGAAGTGCTCGTCGAGACCTTCCTGTCCAACGAGCGGGTTGTCCTCGGGGATGGCGTAGGGGTTGCCGTCCGACTCGCCGTCGACGTCGATCCGGAGGACGCTCCCCAGCAGGTTCTCGGTGACGTCCTGGCCGTTACCGCCCCCGTTCGCGTCGTACCAGTCCTCGGCGTGCCCCGGTCCCATGTCCTTCGGGCTGCCGCCGTCGCCGTAGGAGGCGTAGAGGTAGCCGTCCGGACCGAAGGTTATCGCGCCGCCGTTGTGGTACGGCGTCGGTTCGTCGATGGCGAGCAGCACGCGTTCGGAGTCCGGGTCGGTGCCGGTGCCGTCCTCGTTCACGGTGAACTCGGCGAGGACCTCCGTGTGGGAGAACTCCGCCGGCGCGTCGTCGGCGAGCGGGGCGCTGTAGCGCAGGTAGAACCGCCCGTTGTCCGCGAACTCGGGGTGGAAGGCGATACCGAGCAGCCCCCGCTCGGCGGTGAGCTCGGCCAGCCGGTCGCCCACGTCGAGGAACGGCTCCTCGCGCAGTCCGTCGTCGGTGTGGACGTAGACCTGACCCGGGAGGTCGAGGACGAACCGCCGACCGTCACCCGGCGGGGCGGCGAAGTCCGTCGGCACCTCGAACCCACCGGCGATCCGGTCGAGGGCCACCGTTGGCCCCTCGGGGACCACGGGGTCGCTGTCGCTCTCGGTGGTGGTCTCGGTCACGGTCTCGTTCCCGAAGCTGATCGTCCCGCGCATCGACCCCTCGTGTGGCTCACAGACGTACTCGGCCATCGCCTCGCTCGCGGTGAACGTGAGGCTCTGGCTCTCGCCCTCCTCGCTCATCACGGACGTGCGTTCGAGGACGCCGCCGTCGTCGTCGAGCAGCGCGATGTTGTGGCCGAAGCCATCGAGGTTCGTCCACGTGACCCGATACTCCTGGCCCGCTTCGAGCCGGAGGGTCGGATTCGTCTCGTCGGCGATTTCCTCGGGGGATCGCCCCCGCCAGCCGGCGATCTCCCCACCGAGCTCGATGGTCGACGTGGTCTGTGCCCGTCCGCCCGCGCTCGCGAGATAGCCCGCCCCCGCGAGCGCGCCGGTCGCGCCGAGCAGCCGACGGCGGGAGAGCCACACGCCGTCGTCCCGGTCGTTCGCGTTCCCTCGTGTCATTAGTGATCGTTCTATCCGATGCGAGTGGACGTTCACTCAAAGTCGTACCGAAGCGAGTCGCATTGCCCCCGCCGTCGGGAGACGAAAAATTCGGCTAACGGCGACCGGGATTACGTCTGCGTTCGCGAGAGCGAGCCGTGCGCCGCGCTCGCGATCTCCTCGGCGCTCGCGCCCTCGAAGCGGTCGTCGGCGAGCAGGAGTCGGAGCCGCGGCCGGCCGACGTCGATCGGGACCTTCTCGGTCGTGATCAGCCCCTGCTGTTCGAGCGTGGTCTTCATCCGCGAGAACGTCGCCTTGCTCGCGACGCCGACGTCCTCACCCCACTTCGAGATGTCGTAGAGCAGCGCCTCGTGTTTGGCCGCCACGAGCAGGCTCGCGCCGACCTCGTCGAGCCCGTCGTTCCCACTGCCACGGGCGGTCCGAAGCGCGGTGACCATCGTCCGGAAGTCGGTCTCGACCTCCGGGCCGAACGTCTCGGTCAGCGACTCCTCGACCTGCGAGCGCGCCGGCGTCCGGAGGGCGAACTCGTCGCTGCGCTCCCAGCTCCCCTGCCAGTGTTCGTTCGCCTCGTCGACGAACGTCGTGTCGTCGGTCGCCAGCCCCGCGGTGTACCGGCCCGCGGGGACCAGGGAGACGAGCTGGTCGTCGGTGACGACCAGTCCGGTTCCGGCGGGCTCGTCGCTCGTCCGGAGTTCGAGCGTGCCGGCCTCGACGAGCTCCGCCGCCGTGCTCGCGAGAACGAAGTCGCTGCGTACCCCTTTCAGCACCGACTCCGCCGCGAGCAACCGCACCGTCGGCGAGTCGTCCAACTCTCCCAGAACGTCGAGAAGCGCTTCGGTCGTCTCGTTGTCGACGCCGACGACGAAGGTCTCCCCCGATTCGTTTCCGAGGATACGTTCGAAGAGCTCGGTTTTCGACGCCACCACACTATTTGAGGCTGCGGTCATGCCGAAACATACGGTCCCATCGCATAGGAACCTTTTGGCTTCGGACGGCCGCTATCCGGCCACATCGACGGGACTCGTCGTTCACGATCCATCGGGTGCGTCGTGCGCTATCGCGTCTCGCCACTGACGCGTCGGACTCGCGAACACGTCGCCGCGATCCGAACCATATGTCGGACGTGGCCACCGCGTGTCGTGGTTTTCGGTGGTGGGACCGACGGCAGTGATACCGACCGGCCCGATCGCCAGTGAAGCCTCGTTTTCCAAAACATAGCCCCGGCACGTTTCCGGATCGTTCGGTCGGGGATGTCCGTCGTTCGGTGGTCGTTACCCACAATGCAGGAAAACCGTCGTCCCCTCGAACGACGTGCAATGGTAGTTCAGCAGATCGGTCTGAGCGACGAGATGGAAACGTGCGTCGACACCTGTATCGAGGCCGCGGAGGTCTGTGAGTGGTGCGCCGACGAGTGTGCGGGCCACGGCGAGGAGATGAGCGAGTGTCTCCGGCTCTGTCGGGACGTCGCCGACCTCGCCTCGCTGTGTGCCCGGCTGTGCGTCCGCGACTCCGCGTTCAGCTCCCAGGTCGCCGAGGCCTGTGCCGAGGCGTGTGAGGCGTGTGCCGAGGAGTGCGAGCAACACGACCACGACCACTGCCAGGCCTGCGCCGAGGTCCTGCCCCGCTGTGCGGAGACCTGCCGGAACATGGCCTGAACACGGGTTCGAGCGACGAGGACCTTCTCAGTGAGGGATGTCGAAGATCCCGCCCATCCAGTCGGGTGCATTTGGCTCGTAGACCGCCTGATCCCGATCGAGGTCGGTGAGACGTCGGTGGTCCGCCTCCTCTAGCTCCCAGTCGAAGACCGCGAGGTTGGCTTCGAGGTGCTCCGCCGACCCGGACCCGGGGATGGTCGCGACGCCGCGCTCGAACGCCCACCGGAGGACGACCTGAGCCGGCGTTCTGTCGTACGTCTCGGCGAGCTCCCCGACGACTTCCTCGTCGAACACCTCCGTTCGTGCGAGCGGCGCGGAGGCCTCCACGACGACGTCGACCTCTTCGCAGTACTCGACGAGCTCGGGTCGTTGGAACCACGGGTGGAACTCGATCTGGTTGAGGGCGATCGGGACGTCTGTGACGTGGTTCGCGTTGCTGAGCTGGTAGGCGCTGAAGTTCGAGACGCCGACGTTCCGGACCTTTCCCTCGTTGTGGAGCGTCGCCATCGCGTCGAGGGTCTCGCGTAGCGAGATCGCGGGGTTCGGCCAGTGGATCAGATAGAGGTCGAGGTACTCCGTCCCCAGACGGTCGAGCGAGTCCTCGCAGGCCTCGATCACGGACTCGTAGTGGAGGTTCGCGGGACGGACCTTCGAGGTCAGAAAGAGGTCATCGCGGTCCTCGTCGGCGATGGCCTCGCCGATCTCGGTCTCGTTGCCGTAGGCTTCGGCCGTGTCGAGGCGGGTGTAGCCGATGTCGAGGGCGGTTCGGACGGCCTCGGTGCCGAGCCCGCCGGTGCCGAGCCCGACCATCGGTAGTTCGTCGCCGCTCGGGAGGGGTCTGGATGGAATAGCCACAGCCGCGAAACGCGGGGGGCGGTATTAGTCGTTCCCCACCCCCTCGCACTCGGACCCCGCGGAGTGGATGGCTATTTACCGACGTGGCTTCCAGCGGAGCCATGAAGGACCTCCTCGTCGACTGCGACCCGGGCCACGACGACGCGATGGCGCTGTTGCTCGCGCTCGCGTCGGATCGGGTCGCCCTCGAAGCCGTCACGACGGTCGCCGGCAACCAGACGATCGAGAAGACGACCCGGAACGCCTGCCGCGTGCTGACCCTGGCCGATCGGACCGACGTCCCCGTCGCCCGCGGCATGGGAGCCCCGCTGGTTCGCGACCAGGTCACTGCCGGCTGGGTCCACGGCGAGAGCGGCCTCGACGGGGCGGACCTCCCGGAGCCGGAAACGGAGCCGATCGAGCGACACGCCGTCGAGACGATCGCCCAAACCGCCGCCGAGAGCGGAGCGCTCCACATCGCGCCCGTCGGACCGCTCACGAACGTCGCCGTCGCGCTCCGGAAACATCCCGATATCGTCGAGGACATCGAACGGATAGTGCTGATGGGTGGCACAACCGAGGACGGGAACATCACGCCGGCCGCGGAGTTCAATGTCTTCGCCGACCCCGAGGCGGCGAAGGTGGTCTTCGAAGCCGACGTCGACGTCACGATGGTCGGGCTGAACGTCACCCGCGAGGCCCGTCTCGACCGCGACCACGTGGCGCGGATCCGTGAGATGGAATCCGCGATCACGACGGTCGTCGCGGACCTGCTGACCTACTTCCTCGACGTCTACGAGACCTCGTTCGAGTGGGATGGCGTCCCGATCCACGACGCGTGTGCCGTCGCCGAAATCGTCGAACCGGGGGTCCTCGACACCGAGCACACCTTCGCGACCGTGGAGACGAAGGGCGACCTGACCTACGGGCGAACGGTCGCCGACGTCCGCGGCGTGAGCGACGACTGGCCGAACGTCGAGGCCCCGAACGCGAACGTGGCGGTCGACATCGACCGCGACCGGTTCGTCGAGATGCTTCTCGACGCGTTCGAAACCTACCGGTAGGGAAGACCGGTTTCGGACGAAAGAAAGTCGAACGGACGGTGAGTGTCACGGCCCGTTCGCGGTGTGGATCGGTGTCGTCGACCGACCAGCTATTCGAGCGGGACCTGGCCGCGGATCTCGCCGTCGGGGTTGGCTTTGGTGTGAACGTTGACGTAGAGCCCCTCGTCGGCCATCGACTGCAGGTCGGAGACGGTCTTGCCTTCGAGCGGACCCACGAGGTCGGACTCGGTGATCGTCCCGCTCGCGATCTGGCCGTCCTCGCTGGTGCCGTCCTCGTTCGGACCGTAGAGGAAGGCGACGACCGGGCCGTTCTCCTCTGATCCACCGAGATGGAAGTGAGCCGCGGTGACGTCCTCGATGTTCATCACCGAGAGGTCGTATCGGAGCGCGTAGCTGTCCCCGGTATCGACGAGCGTGAGCCCCGCCTCACCGCTGGCGTCGGTGTCGACCGGCGGGACCTCGTTGTCGCCCGAGAGCTGGACGGTGAACTGTCGGACGACGTCGCCCTCGACGCCGTCGTCACCCTCGGAGTCGTCGCCGCTGCCGCCGCTCGCGCCGACGATGAACTGTTTGACGATCGGGAGCACCTGCTCCATCGTCCGCGCCGGGTTGAACGCGTTCGGCGCGGGGCGCTGGAGGTGGAGCAGTTGGAAGTAGGTCGCGTGGTTGGCCTCGACGCTGTGGATCGAGAGCGCGGCCGTGAGGACCTCCTCGCTGTCGATCATGGGTGCCGCGCCGGCGTAGGCCGAGACGCCGACCGACTCCAGACGGTCGGCGACGGCGACGAACTCCTCCATGGAGTCGTAGGGGAACTCGTAGTCGGCGGGTTCGACCGGTGTGCCACCGAGCTGCTCGATCGTCTCGGTGAGCGCGTCGACGTGGGCCTTCTCGTGGTCTCGGACGTCCTCGATCTGCTGATAGACCGAGTACTGGAGGGTCGGGCGGGCGAAGTAGTTCGCGACCGCCGAACGCTCGACCTCGTGTTCCGAGTGGTTGGCGAGGAACTCGTCGTAGAACGCGTACTCGAGGTGTTCGAGCGCGAGCGCGTAGTTCAGGATGTCGACGTCGCTCGGGTCGTCGCCCGAGCCCGAGCCGGAGCCCGAACCGCTGTTGGCACCGACGGTCCCGGCACCGAGCGCCGAGAGCGCGGTTGCGCCGGCTCCGACTTTGAGCGCGTCGCCCATCATCTCTCGTCGTGAGCGAACCTGGCCTTCGACTCGCCCGATCAGTTCGAGGACCCCCTCCTCGGAGTTGGTAGTGTCGTCTGTCATAGTTTTGCGTGCGGACGCACGTAATCGTACACCGCGTTCAGAGATGAAAAAACTATCGTCACCCCGGGTTCTATCCGCTTCCGTGGCTCGGGAGGGATCGGGAGACGACCATAGCGCTCGGCGAACGACGGCCGGAAGCCAGCACGCGAGAGACGGCCGTCCGTCCGCACGGTGAGCGGACGAACACACCCCTCAGAAGTCGCTCAGCGCGGTCTGGTTGTTCTTCAACGACCGCGCGGTGAGGTCGAACTCGGCTTCGAGGTGGGTCGCGAACGCGTCGGCGAAGCCGTGCTGGGTGTAGACCCGCTCGGGCTCCAGTGTCTCGACGGTGTCGACCAACTCGGAGAAGTCGCTGTGGTCCGAGAGCACGAATATCTCGTCGTAGCTCCCCCGATACTTGAACGACTCCTCGATGGCCCAGCCCGAAAAGCCCGCCTTCAGCGCGCCGGTCGACTCGGCGATCGAGTCGACGAACGAGAGCCGGTTGGTCTGTGCCGGGAGGAGCAGCGCGTCGCCCGCCCCGAGCGTGGTGGCCTCCTCGTAGCGTTCGGCCCCGAAGTCGACGTCGTAGGCGTCCTCGATGATCGCGTTCAGCCGCGCCGTGGCGTCGGTGACGAACAGCCGCTCACGATTCGAGCGCCCGACCAGGAGTTCAAGCTCCTGGGCACGACCCAGGGTGTAGCCGAAGAGCAGGACGGGCGTGTCGTGGGTCTCGTCCAGCCAGTCGACGATACGCGCTTCGAGCACCTCCTGGTCGTCGAAGACGTACTCGGGCTTGCCATACGTGGTCTCGGTGACCAGAACGTCGACGTCGTACTCGTCCGCGACCGCGCCCGCGTCGAACCCGTCGAGCAGAAATCTGGATCGCGGCGAGAAGTCGCCCGTATAGAGGTAGGTGGTCCCGTCGGGGTCGTCGACGACCGTCGCTCGGGAGCCCGGCACGTGACCCGCCGGGACCTGCTCGACTCGTGGATGCGTGGTTCTGGTGAGGGGGGCCTCGTCCTCGCGGCGCGCGTTCGCCAGCCGAGCCGTGACCTCGGAGCAGACCACCGACTCGGGGGCGCGCGTGTAGAGGTGGTCGCCGTGGGCGTGGCTCAGTCCCACGACGTCGCCCGCGGGTTCGGTGGCGTCCGCGACGAACGTCTCGCCCGTCGAGAGCGTTATCTCCACGCCGTCCCGGAGACTGACACCGTTGCTCATCGAGGGTGCCCCTCCGAGCGCACGGCTCGCACGGGCCGACTCGGTCGTGTCTCTCGGTGTCTCATTGGTCCCCGTAGAGTCGTTCTACCCGTTCGAACCGGTCGGCGTCCTCGGGGCCGAGGTCGTCACGAAAGCCGCCGAACCGGGGGAAGCGGAGCGCGTAGCCCGAATCGTATTTCGTCGATTCCTGTATCGCCTCGTACTCGACCTCGACGACTACTTCCGGACGGAGCTTCGCCGTTCGACCCTCCACGGACTGAATGAGGGGTTCGAGTTTGTCGGTGATCTCGCGGAGTTCGGCGTCCGTGAGACCCGAGAACATCCGCCCGACCTCCCGGAGCTCCTCGCGGTCGGCGTCCCAGCAGGCCAATCGTAATCGCCCCAGCCACTCGCTCTTGCGGCCCGCGCTCCACTTGGCCTGGACCACGACGAGGTCGAGCGGCTCCATCGTGGGCTTGACCTTCAGCATGTAGCCGACCCGCGACCCCGGCTGGTAGCCCGCGTCGAGGTTCTTCACCATCAGGCCCTCCTGGCCGTCGTCGAGCGCGTCCCCATAGAACGCTTCAGCCGCTTCGAGCGAGTCGGTTCGAACGTTCTCGGCCCGCTGGACCGTCTCGCTCTCGGGGACGACGACCGATTCGAGGCGGGAGAGTCGGTTCGCGAGCGCCGTTTCGACGAGCGGGTCGCCGTCGTGATAGAGCAGGTCGAAGGCGTGGACCGTGACCGGATACGCGGCCGCGAGTTCGTCGATGTCGGTCTTGCGCTTGATGCGTTTCGAGAATTCCTGGAACGGTATCGGCCGGTCGGTCTCGGGGTCGTAGCCCACTACCTCGGCTTCGACGATCGCGTTCTCGACGTCGACCTCGTCCCGCACCACCTCCACGACGTCCGGGAACTGCTCGGTGACGGCTTCGAGCCGGCGGGTGAACACCCGAACCTCGTCGCCGTCGATGTGGATCTTCACCCGCATCCCGTCGTACTTGTATTCGAGCAGCGGGCGGTCGGTCGACGCCAGCGCGTCGTCGAGACCCTCGGCTTTCTGCGCCAGCATGGCCTTCACCGGCCGGAAGAGCTCGACTTCGAGTTCGTCGAGCCCCTCGCGTCCTCGGTCACGGACCGTCTCGCTCACGACGCGGAAGTCGTTCGTGACCTCGTAGGCGCGTTCGACCGCCCGGATCGCGTCGTCGGAGCCGTCGAGAAACGCCCTCGCGAGTGCATCGCGGATGGTGCCCTCCCCGACTCCCAATCGCATCGTCCCGACGATAGTTCGAACGACGTACCGGGCCTCGTCAGCGCTCGCGTCCCCGAGTAGATCCGCGATATCGTCGGTCGCTCGGGTCTGGCTGCCCGAGCCCTCGTACGCGGCGAGCCCCCGAAGCGTGTCGTAGACCTGCCCGACCGAGAGGCTCCCCGAGAACAGCGTCGTCTGGACGCGGTTCTCGACCGCTTTCGCCGCGGCGTCGCCGAGGTCGCCCGTCTCGCGCCGCCAGTCACCGATCCGGTCCGCGTCGACGCCCGTCGCGTCGCTCAGGGCGCGAACCGTCAACGACGACGAGACGCCGAGGTCGTCGGGTTCCCACGAGGCGAAGACCCGCCCGCGAGCGAGGCCGGTGAGCTCGCCCAAGAGGTCGCCGGCGTCGGCGAACAGCTCGGCGAGGATGGCCGTCTTCTCGAGCGTCGACGGGGTGGCGTCGAGATGGTCGTAGCACTCGACGAGCTGCGAATATTCCACGAGTAGTCGAGGACACGAAAACCCAAAAAGTCGCGGGTTGCGGACGCAACGCCCGGTCGAACGGTGAATGAAGGGGGCCGTCGTCCGTCGTCGACGGCTGGCTTCGAGACGAGCTACGAGCGCCGTCCGGGGTAGGTGTCCCGCCACGGCCGGACGCGTTCGAGCGCGGCGCTCGCCGCGAGCACCGTCTCGTCGGCGTGTCGCCGACCGACGACCTGGAGCCCGACCGGGAGTCCATCGACGAACCCCGCGGGTATCGACGCGACCGGGTGCCCGGTGAGGTTGAACGGCCAGGTGAGACACCAGTCCACGACCGGGTTCGCGACCGGCTCCCCGTCGATCGTCTGGGGGCCGTCCCGCCCGTGTTCGAACGGGGGCACCGCCGTCGTCGGGGTCACGAGCAGGTCGTGCTCGTCGAGAACGGTCTCGACGGCGTCGTAGAAGTCGGTCCGTGGCCGGTCGGCGCGCTTGTACGAGACCGCGTCGGCGTCCTCGCCGATCTGGACCATCGTCCGCACCGATGGCGAGAGCCGCTCGCGGTCGCCGTCGCCGATGATGCCCTCGGCCTCGAAGCCGTCGACCATCGACGCGAACACCACGGTCGAGATCTGTGTGAACGCGTATCGGAGGTCCGACAGCGTGCCGTCGTAGGGCGGGTCGGCTCGCTCGACGTCGTCCACGACGCCCGCGAGGTCGGAGAGCGCGTCGTCGGTGACGTCGGCGACGCGCTCGGCGACGTCGAAGATGCCGAGGTCGCGACTGTACGCGACGCTGAGGTCGCTCGTGTCGCGGTCGAGCGCGTCACGGTAGGACTTCTCGGATGCGGGAAGACTGTACGGGTCGCGCGGATGTGGTCCCGAGAAGACGTCGATGGCGAGCGCGGCGTCCTCGACGGTCCGCGCGAGCGGGCCGATGCTCGTGAAGGGGGTCGACAGAACGAACCCGTCGGGGCGGGTAGCGGTCGGCACCCGGCCGAAGGAGGGTTTGATCCCGTAGACGCCACAGAAGGCAGCGGGAACACGGATCGAGCCCCCCTGTCCGAGCCCTGGGCGAACGTCGCGAGGCCGTCGGCCACGGCGGCCGCGCTGCCGCCGGACGATCCTCCGGAAACCCGCTCGGGGTCGAAGGGGGTTCCCGTCCGGCCGTGGAGCGGGTTCTCCGTGACGAGCTTGTGGCCGAACTCCGGGGCGTTCGTCGTGCCGACGACGACCGCGCCCGCGGCTTCGAGCCGTTCGGTGACGACGGCGCTCTCCTCGGGGACGAACTCCCCGACCGCCGCCGACCCCATCGTCGCCGGAACGCCCGCTTTGTAACCGAAGAGGTCCTTGAGCGCGACCGGCACCCCGGCGAGCGGGCCCGGGTCCTCGCCGCGCTCGACGGCCGCCTCGATCTCGTGGGCGCGCTCGCGGGCGTCGTCCTCGACGAGCGTGACGTACGCGTTCGTGACGTCGTTGCGGGCCGTGGCTCGGTCGAGGACCGTCTTGACGACGTCGACCGCCGACAGGTCGCCCGCGCGGACCCGCCGTGCGAGCGACGTCGCGGAGGTGAACGGGATATCGGACATAGATCCGCATCCCGCGTCGACACCAAAAGGGTTCCTGCGGTCGGTCCCCGTCGTCGGCGATCGGCCGACCACCCCGGATTCGGAGTCCTCGAAGACCGGTGTGAGCCAAAGGCTATGTCCTTCCCTCCGGGATCGGGACTATGGCCAACGACACGGATGAGACCGGGACCGGAAGTCCGCTGTGCATCGTGATGGGGCTCGTCTACGTGGTCGCGGGCGTGCTCCACTTCCTCGTCCCGAGGGCGTTCGCCCGGATCGTCCCGCCCTCCCTCTCTCGTCCGGTGGGGCTCGTCTACCTCTCCGGGCTCGCCGAGGTCGTTCTCGGGGCCGGGGTCATGGTCCGGCGCACGCGGTCGCTCTCGGCCTGGGGGATCGTGGCGCTGCTGGTCGCGGTGTTCCCGGCGAACGTCCACATGGCGACCAGCGGGATGGTGCCCGAGTCGGTCCCCGACCGTGCTCGCGGGCTCGCACGGGCGGGGCTCTGGGCACGGCTCCCGCTCCAGGGCGTGCTGGTCCTCTGGGCCTGGCGGTACACGCGCTCGGGACGGCCCACGCCCGAGTGAGCGGTCGGGAAACGCGGCTCCGACGAGCCGTCCGAAAGGTCGTCCGACCGACAGCCTCAGGTGTCCGGGAGGCGGAGGATTCGGCCACGAACATGGACTGGAATCGGAGACGACTGCGTACGACGACTCGGGAACGGTAACACGGTGACCGACGCGTATCCGGCCGATTCCGCCGACCGTGGCTCCCACCATGGATAGGCGCGCGCTCCTCGAACGCGCCGGCGCGGTCCTCGGTGCCGTCGCCGTCGCGGGCTGTGGGTCGGTCGCGATCCCGGACGAGTTCTCCAGCGGGGACGACGACGACCCGGGGTCGTCCCCGACCGAAACGACCACACGACGTCCCGATACCGACGCGCCGGCCGACGGGACGTCGACCCGACGAACCGCCGAGCCCCCCACCGTCGACGCGACGGCGGGCTCGACGCCGACGCGACGGCCGACGGCGCGACCCACGACGACGGCACCGACACGGACCGAGACGACGCTGGCGACGCCGAATCCGCCTGCGAATCGGTTGTTACTGGCGGAGGAAGTCGGCGATCGGTGGCGCTACCGGAGCGAACCCACCGAGCGCGGGAACGGGACCATCACCGCGGTCTACGGGATGGTCCGCGAGCCCTCGGCGAAGCTTCGGACACGGCTTTGGCCCTGCGAGGGCGAATCGCTGGCCAACCTCGGGGGGACCTGTTCGCTCGGCAACCTCCCCGAACGCTATCGGGCGATGGACGACGTCGAGACCGCGACGCCGGCGGTCGGCGAGACCGCGTTCGCGTGGTGGGCGGGTGCGACGACCGACATCGAGGTCGTCGCGAACGGGCACGTGTTCCGGATGACCTACACCACCCCCGGACCGAGCGCGGTAGCTACCGGCGGTGCCGACGACCGAAACCCCGTCCTCCGACGACTCACCCGACTCGCGCGTCGACAGGCCGACAAACTCGGGACGGTCGCCTGACCGGAACGGGCTATCGGTCGCGAACGGCCTGCCACCGACCGGCTCGCCACTCCCAGAGGAGTTCGAGCCCGATCCACCCCAGGCTCCAGACGACGATGACCGTCGCGACGAGCGCCGTCGTGGAGAGAACCCCGAAGGACTCGGTGAGCGCGACCAACACCGGATAGAGCAGCCCCGAGAGCGCGATGGCGAGCACGAGCCCCCCGACGGCACACGTGTGGTGTTCGGTCCAGCCGACGGTCGTCACCGGGTTCGATTCGTGCTCGGTTTCGGATGCGGCCTCCTCCTCGTCCATGCCGTGGTGTGCGTACACACTTGTCACCCTCTATCGTATATCTGTGTGGATCGACAATCAACGTTTCGCCCGTGCCGAAGGCGGTGGGTCGGCAGCGACGAGGGACCGAGCCGGGCCATGTCGAGCCCCTCAAAAGGGTCGGCCCCGCATCGAACGCCGAGGACGTCGATGAAGGATTTCTACAAGAAGCTCATGAAGATGAGCATCGAGGACGCGGAGGAGATCGCCCGCGAGAGCGAGATGGACGCGGTCAACGAGATGGCGATGCAGCTCTACCAGACCAGGGTGCGCCACTGGCAGCTGAAGGCGACCGAAGAGCGACAGCTCGATTTCCCCGACGACCCGATGGCCATGTACGACTGACGCTGTCCTCCGAAGCCTTTCGTAACCCATCGCAGCGGTCCCCTCGACCTGCGGGGAGGCCGTCTCTCGAACTGCGGGATGCACCTGCTCGAACGTACTTGCTCGGCCACATCCGTGTGGACGAACGCTACCAATACCACGATCGGTCTTTGCAGTTTTTGTCAAACGATACTCTTCGTATGCGTAAGGTTATTAGTTCGTCAATGTCGATTAGCATCCAATATGGCACACATCCACCTCGGCGAGGGGTCGTTCCCGCTGTGGGCGCTCGTCCTCTGGAGCGTTCTCGGCATCGGCCTCCTCGGGGTCGCCACGTACCGCGTCCGGAAGAACGGGATCAGAACCAGCCAGGTCGCGCTCGCGGGTATCGGTGCCGCGGCGAGCTTCGCGGTCTTCCAGCTCAACCTCCCGGTCTGGGGTGGGATCCACATGAACCTCACCGGGCTCGTCGGCATCCTCGCCGGGCCGCTGCTCGGGGCGGTCATCGCGCTCGTGGTCAACGTCTTCTCCGCGGCGCTCGGCCACGGCGCGGTCGGGCTGCTCGGCGCGAACGTGCTCGTCAACGCGACCGAGGCCATCGTCGCCTACTACGCCTTCCGCACGTTGGTGCGCATGGACTGGGACGTCTTCCCCGCGAGCGCGAGCGCCGCCACGCTCGGGCTCTCCACGGGCGCGGTCCTGATGGGGGTCATCATCGTGGTCTCCGGGGTCAACGGCAGCGCCCTCCCGCGTTCGGACCTCGCTATCGCCGTCGCCGGCATGGTCGGGCTCAACCTCGGCGTGGCCGTCGTCGAGGGGCTGCTGACCGGGTTCATCGTCCAGTTCCTCGCCTCGATCCGACCCGACCTCGTTCCCGGCGTGACCCGGACGGAACGCGAGACGACCGACGGGGTGAGCGCCTGATGCAACGCTGGAAGCAGTACGGCGGGCTCGCCGGGTTGCTCGCGGTCTGTCTGGCCGCCGGGCTCTACGGGTTCACCTCGACCGGCGGCGCGCTCCCCTACGCCAAACGGTTCGGCCAGGCACTCCAGAAGGGCGCACAGGAGGGTGGCGGGCCGCTCGTCGACCTCGGACGCGGCGTCGTCATCGCCGGGCCGATCACCAAGGGCGGGCTCGTCACGGAGTACGTCGCGATCGTGGTCGTCCTCGTCGCTGTCGGGGTCGGGTTGTACTTCTACGCCGTCCGATATCGGAGCGGGAGCGACGACGGCCAAGACCGGGACGACGGTCAGGACGCCGCCTGAGTGGATGGCGACGCTCTCGAACCACGTCCCCGATCCGCGACTGATCACCGCCTACGCCGAACACCGCGATAGCCCGCTCCACCGGGTGAACCCCTGGACCAAGCTCGGCGTCGTCGCCGTGCTCGTCCTCGCCGTCACCGTCGTGGACTCGCTCGCGGTTCTCGTCGGTCTCTACGCCGCGACGCTCCTCGTCTACGGCGTCGCCGACCTCCCGTACCGACGGCTGGTGCGGTGGTACACGCTACCGATGTTGTTCATCGTCTCGGTGGCCGGGCCGATCGCCTTCCTCGAACCCGGACGCCCGATTTTCGGTGCGCTCGCGACCTCGCTCGGCGAGCTCTCGGTGACGTGGGCGGGGGCCGCGCTGTTCGCCGAGCTGGCCTGCCGGTCGCTGACGGTCGTGACGTTCGCGCTCACGGCGTCGATGACGACGAAATACAACGACATCGCCTACCTCCTCGGCCGGGTGTTCCCGGCCCCGATCGACCAGATCGCGCTGTTGACCTACCGGTTCACATTCATCATGCTCGAAACCCTCGAAGACCTCGTGAAGAGTACGCTCGCACGCGGGGCGAACCTTGGGGAGTTCTGGGCGAACAGACGGCTCTACGCACGGATCCTCGGGATGACGATGCTGACCGCCATCGAGCGCTCCGAGCGGCTCGTCAAGTCGATGGAGGCGCGCGGCTACGAGGGCGACATCACTCTCTACAGCGACGTCCGCCGCCCGCCAGCGATGGAGGTCGCCGCAGTCGTCGGGCTGTTCGCCCTCGTCGTCGCCTACGCGCTCGTGGTTACCTATGGGGTGGTGACGATATGAGCGAGCACCCGACGGCCGACGCAACGGGAGATGCAGCGGACACCGAGCCACTGGTCGACCTTCGCTGTGAAGCCCACACCTACCCCGACGGGACCGTCGGGATGCACGACGTCGAGTTCGCGGTCCATCCCGACGAAGTCGTCGCGCTGGTCGGCGGCAACGGCTCGGGGAAGTCGACGCTGCTCGAACACCTGAACGCGACGCTCGTGCCCGACGAGGGCGAACTCCGTGTGACCGGCGAGGAGGTGACGAGCGAGAACAAGGCCCACGCCCGTCGGGAGGTCGGCTTCGTCTTCCAGGACGCCGACACACAGATCGTCGCTCCCACCGTCCTCGACGACGTACTGTTCGGACTCCACAACTACGGCGTGCCCGCCGACGAGGCGGAGCGGCGGGCCCGCGAGGCGCTCGCGACCGTGGACGCGAGTCACCTCGAAGACCGCATCCCGCACTACCTGAGCGGCGGCGAGAAGCGGCTCGTCGGGCTCGCCGGCGTGCTGGTGCTCGAACCCAGCGTGATCGTGCTCGACGAGCCGTTCGCCGGGCTCGACCCCGAGCGCTCGCGGCTGGTCGCCGACCGGATCCGCCGGATCGACGCCGAGGGGATCAGCGTCGTCCTCTCGACCCACGACCTCGACACCGCGGCCGCGATCGCCGACCGGGTCTGCGTGATGGCCGACGGAGGCGTCGTCAGCAGTGGCACCCCCCAAGAAATCTTCTACGACGACGACCTGCTGAACCGGGCCAACCTCCACCCGCCGAGTACGGTTCGGATCGCACGCGATGCGGGGCTGGACACCGAGGCACGACCCGTCACCGAGGCCGAACTCGTCGCGTTGCTCGGCGAGGGATCGGTGGGGACTCGTCCATCGCCCTGAGGGTGCGTTCCTCCAGCGACGTGAGTTCGTGCTCGGGTGCTTCGCGACCCGCGTTCTCGCCGACGCCGTTCGCGTGCTAGCGACGTCGTAACGCCTGCCAGTCCCCGCGCCGAGTGCTCCGATCCCGTTCAGAGGAACGCAACGGCGAGCATCGCCACGAGTATCGTGAGGGTCAAGAGGAACTGGACGATCGTCGAGGTGAGCATCCCGACCACGGTGTAGGCGGCGGTCCGGGCACCCCGGACCGGGTCGCCGTGGCGGTAGAACTCGGCGGCGAAGACGGTGACGACGACCCCGACCACGAGCCCGAGCGGGCCGGTGAGGAAGAAGAGGACGAGGCCCACGACCCCGGCGAGGGCGCTCGTCACCAGCGACCCACCACCAGCGGCGGCGGAGATCGCCCCCGAGAAGTAGTCGGCGACGAACGCGAGCAGTCCGATGAGGGTGAGCGCGGCGAGCAGCCCGAGCCCGGGCTGGCTGTAGCCTGTGGCGTACCAGTAGCCGTAGACGCCGACGAGCGAGAGGAGCGCGCCCGGGATCAGCGGGAAGAGGCTGCCGACGACGGCGAGCACGAGGACCCCGAGGGCGACGAGCGCGAGGGGTTCGACCATGTGCTGACTCCCGGGCGACGGGAGTAAACTCCACCGGCCTCGGGCGTGGGGATTCCTCAACGCCTAAATGCACCAGCCGCTCAGGGGCTTCATCGGGCGATGGAGTCCGCCTGCCCCAACCGCTGGGTTTCCAGCTGATGACTCCTTCTCCAGCCAGCCATGCCCGACACCCACCCGCTCCGAACGCTCGAATCGGTCGTCCTGATCGCCATCGGCGGGTTCTCCGGCTCGAATCTCAGATACTTCGTCGCCACGCTGGTCCCGGGACCGGCGGGGACGCTCGCGGTCAACGTCGTCGGGAGCTTCGTGCTCGGGTTCGTCCTCTACGAGGCGATCTACACGGGGATCCTCGCCGAACGGATGCAGCTGGTCTTCACCACGGGCTTTCTCTCCTCGCTCACGACCTACAGCACGTTCGGCGTTCAAACCGTGCTCCTCGACGCGCCGCTCCTGATGGTCGGGAACGTCGTTGCGACCTACGCTCTCGGCTTCGCGGGCGTGTTCGCGGGTCGCGCGCTCGCCCGCCGTATCGAAATCGATCCCGAACGGGGGGCGAGCGCGTGATGGAGATCCATCCCGCCCACCTCGTCGGGACCGGTGGGGCCATCGGCGCGCTCTGTCGGAGCTACGTCGGCCAGCGGCTGAACACGACCTACCCGCTCGGGACGCTCACGGTCAACGTCGTCGGGAGCTTCGTGCTCGGGCTGGTGACGTTCGCCGGCGTGGGCGGCGACGTCGCGCTCCTCGTCGGGACCGGGGCCTGCGGCTCGTTCACGACGTTCTCGTCGTTCTCGGTCGAGACCTTCCAACTGGCCGAGGTCGACGACTGGGGGCGGGCCGCCGCGAACGCCGCCGCGAACCTCGTCGGGTCGCTCGCAGCGATCGGGCTGGCGTGGTTCCTGTTGCAGATCGTCGGCTGAACAGCGGGTCAGTCGACGTACCGAGCACGTTCGGCCCGTGCCGCCTCGTCGCCGTAGCGTTCGATCAGTGGCTCGTAGGCGTCCCCGAGCCCACGGAGACACTCCCGGGCGGAGTCGTAGCCGAGTTCGTCGGCGATCGCCGAAGCGGGTCGTGACTGGAGCACGCGCATCACCAGCAGCCGCTCCTCGCGGGCCGACAGCGCGGTGCTCTCCGGGTCGGTGAGGTGGGCGAGCGCGAGCCGTCGGAAGACGTGCGGATGGGTCTTCGCGAGCCCCGGGCCGTGGGCCGCGCTCGCGACGACCCGCCACTCGTAGGGCGAGCAGTCGTGGTCGGCGGTGACGGCGGCCCCGGCGAGGACCGCCCGAACGACGTCGGGGTCGAGGTCGCGGAGCGAGTCCGAGAGCGTGCCGCCGACCCGCTCGACGAACCACTGCGCGTGGCGGTCGTGGAGGGCTCTGCCGTCGTCGGTGAGCGGGTCGACCATCAGGACGGAGTGTTCGCCGCTGCGCTCGTTGCGTGTGGTGGCGAGGTAGACCGTCGAGAAGCCGTTTCGCCACCAGAAGTCGACCAACTCCGGTGTTGCACCGTAACCCACGCCGAACCAGTCGGTCTCGATACGTTCGCGGACCGAATCGAGGAGGTGCGACCCGAGTCCACGCGAGCGGGCCGCGTCGTGGGTGGCGATCCGGAGCACGCGCTGGCCGACCGCGACCCCCGCCTCCTCGTCGCGGAGCTGGCTCGTGAGCACGTCCGGGAGGAGGTGACCCTTGATCCGACTGCCCTCGTAGACCGCGCGACGGCGGTCGGCGGGGAGCCCGCCCTCACGCGCGAGGAGCGCGACCGAGACGACGTGGTCCCGATGAAGCAGGACGTGGACCGAGACGTTCGGCGCGTCGAGCAGGCGCGCGAGGTCGTTCGGCTCGGTGCGGTAGTGGGCCGCGATGAGCAGCCCGAACGCCTCCCGGAGCCGGTGTTTGTTCGCGAGCAGCCCTGCCGACTCCAGCCGTTCGTACGTCACGGTCTCCGGGGTCGCGTCGGCGACGAGCGGGTCGACGGGGGGCCGTGCGTCGAGACACAGCGCCCGGAACGCCCAGACCTCGACCGGGTCGCCCGCGGCGTACCTGATCGGTTCGTCGAGCCGCGCTTCGGCGACGTCGAGGGCGGAGTCGTCGAGCCGGTCGCGAAAGCGGACCGAGAAGCCACGGCCCGCCCCCTCGTAGCCGTGGACGGTGGTGACGAAGGCGACGGCCGGGGCATCGAGGAAACCTCCAAGGAGATCGACGGGGAGGGCGGCGGCCTCGTCGACCACGACGAGGTCGGCCGCCGCGGCGCTCTCGACGGCGGTGCTTGGGGGCTCGAAGCGGATCCGGCCGCCGCTCGCGGCGTCGATCCGACGTGGTCGGTCGTCGCAGTCGGACTCCGCGAGCGCGTCGAGCGAACCGAGGAGTTCCCGTGCGCGCTCGAAGACCGCGCCGGCGCTCTCGAAGCCCGGCGCGGTCACGAGCACCCGCTGCCCGGCGGCGGCGAACGCGCCGGCCGCGAGTCCGGCGGCGCTCGACTTCCCGCGACCCCGGTCGGCCTCCACCACCAGCGCGTTGCCGGGGGTTCGGAGGCGCTCGAACGCGCCGAGACAGTCGGCCTGGCCGGCGGTCAGACACGCCTCGTAGGCGGCGCGCGGGAACTCGCTGTCGGCGGGGACCGACGGCGTGGTTCGTGGGGGCCGTGGCGACGGGTCGGTACAGCCGTCGCGTTCGACGGTCTCGGTATCGACGTCCACGATGGCGATGCCGCGGTGAGCGCGGAGCGTCTCCACGAGGCGGGCCCTGAAGTTCCCCGTCACGCCGTCGGCCTCGAACGGCGTCACCGCGAGCGTGTCGTCGAAGCCGTCGCGCCGGTCGGGCCAGTCGTCGAGCGGCGGGGTCAGGAGGACGAACAGGCCGCCGCCGTCGACCGCACCGACCGCCCGGCCGAGCGCGTTCGGGCGGCACTCGTCGTGACAGTCGAGCACCACGCACTCGCGGGTGGTCCCGAGGAGCGCGTCGGCGTTCTTCGGCGCGACCCGTTCGTGGCCGAGCGACTCCGACTCACGAGCGGTCACTTCCGTCGTCGCGGTGGCGTCGATCCCGGCCCCAGCCAGCGCCTCGCGGGCCGCCGAGCGACACGCGTCGTGGGCACCCGCGAACACGAGGAGCCGACGCTGGTTCGCCCGGCGTGCCTCGTCGCGGAGCGCGGCCGCGAGGTCGGCGGTCATACCACCGTCTGGGAACGGACCGACATGGGTGCGTCGTTTGCCGGGTCGGCGGGTTTCTGACAACGACCGAAAATTTTAGTCGGTTCGTCACGAACGCCGGGACGAGATGGGCCCCGCGGATGCCGTGCGGGAACGACTCGACCGCCTCCAGGAGCGCTTTCGCGGCGATACCGGCGACGAGGAGACCGAAGAGTCGCCCTGGCGGCGGTACGGCTCGCTGGTACAGATAGCGGTCGTGGTCGCGGTGGCGTTCGGCGGTGCCATCGTGAGCACCGCCTCGACCGCGTTCGATACGGGGTCGCGGGCCCTCCGTTCCGGCGGTCCGGCAGTGCTCGACGCCCTCTGGCCGGTTCTACTCGGCGTCACGCTGGTCGCGGTGGTCGTCTGTGTTATCGTGGTCGTGCTCGGCATCCGAAACGTGTAGCGCGGGGTTGAGGAGGGGAAGTTTCCGACGGGTCCGGCTCAGTCGAGGTCGACGTCGACCCACTCGCCGTCGGCGCGCGCGGACTCGTAGGCGGCCTCGGTGACTGCCGTGACGGCGAGCGCGTCACGGGCCGTCGCGGGCGGTTCCGACCCGTTCTCGATCGCGGTGATGAACGCTTCCGCCTTGGTGGTCTGGCCCTCGTGGTCGATGTACGGCACGGACTCGGTGTTCTCGGCGTCGATCTCGGTGACCTGTCGGGGTTCCCACTGGCGGCCGTCGATCGAGACCGCACCGTCGTCGTCCCAGAGGTGGACGTGCTCGCGAACACACGGCAGGTCCCCCGAGACCGTGACGTTCGCGGTCGCGCCGTTGGCGAACTCGATCAGTACCGTCGCCTCGCTGTCGACGCGCTCCGCGTCGTCGACGAAGGTCATCTTCGAGGAGACCCGCACGGGGTCGAGCCCGCTGGTCCAGAGCACCGCGTCGAGGAGGTGACTCCCCGTGTCGTAAAGCATCCCGCCGCCCGAGAGGTCGGGGTCGGTCCGCCACGCGTCGACGAACCGCGGCAGCCAGTTCTGGGTGACTTCGGCCGTGATCCACCGGGGTGGCGAGTCGGCGAACCGGTCGCGGGCCGCGATGAAGGAGGGGTTGAGGTGGCGCTGGTAGCCCACCATCAAGGTCCGATCCGAGGCCTCGAACCGGTCCGCGATCTCCTCCGCGTGACCCAGGTCCGTCGCGAGGGGTTTGTCACAGAAGACGTGGAGGCCGTGGTCGAGCCCCGCCAGCACCTGCTCGTAGTGGAGGGTGTGGGGCGTGCCGATGAGGATCGCGTCGAGCGCGGCGTCGTCGAGCATCTCCCGGTAGTCGTCGTACAGGGCTTCGTCGGGCACCGAGAAGGAGTCCGCGGTTCGTTCGCGGCGTTCTTCGTCGATCTCGGTGATGGCGCTCACCGTCGCGTCCCGGTGGCGGTCGAACTGACCGCCGACGAAGGTTCCGATGTAGCCCGTTCCGATGAGACCGACCCGTAGTGGAGTGTCGTCCGTCACCCCTGAGAACGGGGGCGAACACCGCATAAGCGTGGCGAATCGGCCGCCTCAGCTGGGGTCCCCGATGGGCGACGCCCGTCAGTAGAGCTGCTGTTCGCGCTCCTCTCGTTCGGCCTCGCGCGCCGCCTCCTCCTTCTCGTTGCGCCGCCCCCGCAGGTACTGCTTCGCGAGCGGGACGAACTTGTGCTTGACGTCGAGGACGAACGAGACGAGGCCGTAGGCCCAGAAGACGAACAGCAGCGACATCCCGACGACGTAGACCAGTCCGATCTCCGTGACCATCGTCAGTCGTCGCCCTCGGCTTCGGTTCCCGTCGGGCTCTCGGTCTGGGTCGGTTTCACCAGCCCGTGTTCGAGCGCGTCGCCCGTCTCGGCGTCGAAGAGGTGGACCTTCTCGCGGTCGAGCACCACCCGCATCGTCTGGTCCTCGCTGATGTCGGAGGCGGGGTCGACGCTCATCAGGAGTTGGTTCCCGGCGGCTTCGGGGTCCTCGAGGTTGGTGTCGGCGGCCTCGTCGGCGAGCAGGAGGTAGACGAAGATCTCGTCGCCCATCGGCTCCAGTACGTCGGTCGTGACCTCGATCTCGGCGGTGGGGTTCGCGACCGACCCGGCCGTGTCGACGGGGTAGACGTCCTCGGGTCGTATCCCCATCGTGACCGAATCGCCCTGGCTCACGTTCATCGTTCCGGGGTCGAACTGGACATCGACGAACTCGGACTCGAAACCGTTGCCGCCGACGGTCCCACGCAGGAAGTTCATGCTCGGCGAGCCGATGAAGCCCGCCACGAACTGGTTGGCCGGCTCGTTGTAGCAGGTCAGCGGCGGGGCGATCTGCTGGAGCTTACCGTCGTTGATCACCGCGATCCGGTCCGACATCGTCATCGCCTCGGCCTGGTCGTGGGTCACGTAGATGATGGTCGTCCCGAGCTCGCGGTGGATCCGCTGGAGCTCGGTCCGCATGTGGACCCGAAGTTTCGCGTCGAGGTTGGCGAGCGGTTCGTCCATCAGGAAGACGTCGGGTTCGCGAACCAGCGCGCGGGCGATCGCGACCCGCTGGCGCTGGCCGCCCGACATCTCGCTCGGCATCCGGTCGAGCATCCCCTCCATCTGGACGGTCTCGGCCGCGCGGTCGACCCGGCGGTCGGTCTCGTCCTTGTCGAAGTTCCGGAGCCGGAGCCCGAAGGAGATGTTGTCGTAGACGTCCATGTGGGGGAACAGCGCGATGTTCTGGAAGACCATCGCGATGCCGCGGTCCTTCGGCGGGAGGTTCGTGACCTCCCGGTCGCCGATGTAGATCTCGCCCTCGGTGGGGATCGTGAGGCCGGCGACGGTCTCCATCGTGGTCGACTTCCCACAGCCCGACGGACCGACGAGCGTGACGAACTCGCCGTCGGGGATCTCGAGGTTCATGTCGTCGACGGCAACGATGTCGTCGTAGCGTTTCGTGACGTTGTTGAGGGTGACTTGTGCCATGGTGTTACTCCTTGAGTGCGCCGCTGGTGAGACCGCTGACGATTCGTTCCTGGGCGACGACCACGAGGATCGCCACCGGGAGGACGCCGACGATGCTCGCCGCCGCCATCAGGTTGTACGATGCCGTGTACTGGGTCTGGTAGCCCAGGATACCCCAGACGAGCGGGGCCCAGTTCTGGGCCTGCCCGTCGGTCATCAGGAAGGAGAAGAAGAACTCGTTGTAGACGCTGATGAAGGTGAGCACGCCCGCGGTGGCCACGCCCGGTGCCGAGAGCGGGATGATCACCCGGAAGAGCGCACCCAGTCGGGTGGTGCCCTCGACCCGCGCGGCGTCCTCCAGTCCGTCGGGGATCTGGCCGTAGAACGTGGTGAGGATGAAGATCGACAGCGGGAGGAACAGCGCGCTGAACGGCAGCACCATCGCCCCCGGCGTGTTGAACAGCATCGGACTGCTGAGACCGAGGATCTCGACGTTCCCGGTGAACAGCCGGAACAGCGGGAGCAGGAACGCCGCGGGCGGGAAGTACGAGATCGCGAGCACGAGGATCATCAACAGCCCCCGGCCGGGGAACGAGAGCCGGCCGAAGACGTAGCCCGCGAGGCTCGCGAGCGCGAGGACGATGACCGTCGTCCCGAGCGCGAGCACGAAGCTGTTGAACAGGTAGATGTGGAACGGCAGGCGCTCGAAGATGGTGACGAACGCCTCGGGGTTGAACCCCTTCGGGAGCAGCCCCATGTTCACGATGGCGCTCTCGGGCGTGAGCGCGAGCACGATCAGCCAGTAGAACGGGAACAGCGTCGTGATCAGGAAGAATATCGTCACGACGTAAAACATCGCGCGGTAGGTCCGGTCGGGGTTGCTGATCGACCCCTGGACCCACCGGGTGAGCGGTCCGGCGTCGTCGTCGGTCTGGGTGTCCTCGGCCTGTGCGCTCGCCATCTCAGATCCCCTCCTGGGAGTCGCGCCAGTACTTGACGATGTAGAACGAGACCACGATGGCGATGATCGCCGCCGTCACGAACGCCACCGCCGAGGCGGTGCCGTACCGGCGGGTACTGAACGTCGAGACGACGAGACACGACAGCGACGGCACCGTCGTACAGCTCGACGTGGTCTCGATCAGTCCGTAGATCCGCATCGCGTCGATCGTCCGGAAGAGCACCGCGACGATCACCGTCGGCAGCACCAGCGGGAAGGTGATCATCTTGAACTGCTGCCACTTCGAGGCCCCGGCGACCTTCGCGACGTCGTAGAGGCTGCGGTCGACGCTCTGGAGCCCCGCGAGGATGAGCAGCGCCATGAACGCGGTGGTCTTCCAGACGTCGGCGAGGATCAGGATGGGGAGCGCCTCGGCGCTGTCGACCAGCGGGGTGCCGGACATCCCGAGCGCCTGCGCGACGTCGACGCCGAAACCGATACCGGGCTGGAAGAGGAGGAAGAAGATCATCCCCTGGATCACGATGGGGACCGCCCACGGGATGATGATGGCGACCCGGACCCAGCGCCGGCCGCGGAAGTCCTGGTCGAGCACCAGCGCCTGGCCGAAGCCGATGATCGTCTCGAAGAAGACGCTGGCGATGGTGAAGATCAGGGTGACAACGAGCGCGCTCTTGAACGGCTGTGCGGGGTCGAGGAAGGGCTGGGGCAGCGCGACGGTGTCGAGCTTCCCGGTGAGGAGGTTGACGTAGTTCTGGAAGCCGACGAACTCGCCGAGCTGGGCCGCCCCGCTGATGCTGTCGGCGTGCAGCGACATGTTGAACGTGCTCACCAGCGGCCAGAAGGCGATCACCGCGAGCACGAGGAACGCGGGGACCAGGAGGAGATAGGCGAACGCCGCCTCGCTCAGGCCCTCCACCCAGCGGACCAGACTGGTGTACGCGCCGCCGCTCTGTGCACCTCGTTCGGTTGATTGTTCCGTTGCCATGGGTTATCCGTTGTAGTTTTCGATCGCGGTGAGTTGGCTCTGGAGCGTGTCCATCGCCTGCTGTGGCGGGCTCGACCCGTCCATCCCGGCGTGGACCTGCTGGGCGATCTTGCCGGACTGCTGGGGCCAGACCACGCTCACCGGTCGCGGGATCGCGTTCCGACCCGCCACCTGAAGCGTCTCGATGTAGTTCCCGACGATCGGGATCTGCTTCGCCCGTCGCGTGTTGAGGAGCTCCTGATTCGGCGGGAGGAGCCCGAGGAGCTCGAACAGTTCGAGCTGGAAGGAGGGCTGGGTCAGCGCCTCGATCACCTCCATCGCCTGTTCGCGCTGGGGGGTGTTCGGGTTCACGCCGATATGCCACCCGCCGAGCGCCGCCGTCGGCCCGCCGATGTCCCTGAAGTTCGATTGTTGCTCGGTGACGGCGTAGGGGATCGGCATCACGCCGAGTCTGTCCCCGAGCGCGTCCTCGGCCCCGGCCGCCGCGATGGCGTAGGGCCAGTTGCGGAGCGCCACCATGTTCCCGGCGGTGAACGGCGAGAGCGAGGAGTCCTCGATCCAGCTCAACACCGCGTTCGGGGAGATCTGTTCGTAGCCGTTCAACGTGTCGGGCGCGTTCGAACCGAAGACGAACGTCTTCAGCATCTTGATCGCGTTGACCACGGGCTCCTGGTTCACCGTCACGGGGCGGTCGCCGACCGGGCCCAGTAGTGTGTCCCGGCCGCCGAAGTAGGCCCCGCCCCAGCTCGTCATGAACTCGTTGAAGTCACAACACGAGAGACCCTCGTAGATGTTGCCCTGGAAGCCGAAACCGTAGTTGACCCCCGACTGTCGTTTGGTGTCCGCGACGACCTTCGAGAACTTCTTCCAGCGCATCGACTCGGTCGCCCAGTTCTCCTGTTCCGGGTTGTAGCCCGCCTGCTGCACCAGGTCCTTTCGGTAGAGCATGGTGGCGAAATCGGGGTACATCGGCACGGCGTAGAGGTCGTTGTTGTCGCCCCGTGCGGTGTTGACACTGGCCGAGAAGTACTTGTTGTTGATGCGATTGAGGAGGTTCTCGGGGAGTTCGTTGCTGAGGTTGAGGAGCTGGTCGCGATTGATGAAGTTGAGCGCCCAGCCGCTGTCCATATCGAGGAGGGCGGGTTCTTCGAGGTCCGCCGAGAGCCACCGGGTGTACTGGGACTGACGCTGGTCGGTGTTCGCGGGCCCCGCGACGATCTCGAGGTCGACGTCGTTCGACATCCCCGCGTTGCGGAGTGCCTTCTTGATCGCGGCGCTCTCGCCGGCCATGTCGTTGCTGCTTATCCAGCGAATGGAGTTCGAACTCGTCTCCGTACCGCCGACGGTACAGCCCGCGAGACTGACCGCGGCTCCCGCCACGCCGGCCGTCTTCACGAACGTCCGACGGGAGACGTCCCGGCCGGACGGGATCCGCTGTGGGTCGCCTTCATCTCTCATCATTATTAGGAAACCATACGCCTACTTATAGCTAGTGGAGACGAGCGCACGTGGGCGGGGGTGTTTCGAAGGACGGGGGCTCGACGACTACGCACCGACGTCGACCCACTCGCCGGCCGCGTCGCTCCGCTCGACCGCGTCGAGCACGCGCTGGACGCCGAACGCCGACTCGAAGGACGGCTCGAACGAGTCGCCGTCGCGAACCGCCGAGAGGAACTCGTAGTCCTCGTGGACGAACGTGTGTTCCCAGCCGAGGACGTGGCCCGGCGGCCACCAGTGCTCGACGTAGGGGTCGCTCTCGTCGGTCACGAGTACCGTCTCGTAGCCCCGGCCGTCGCCGCGGAGCACCTCGAGTTCGTTGAGCCGTTCGAGCGAGAACGCGAGGCTTCCCTCGGAGCCGTGGACCGCGATCGAGTGGTCGTTCTTGTGGCCCATCGCGACCCGTGAGGCCTCGAAGGTCCCCATCGCGCCGTTCTCGAAGGCGGTCTCGGCGGTGTAGGCGTCGTCGACGGTCACGGGTTTCGTCCCGCCGTCGCCCGTCGGGCGTTCCTCGACGAACGTCTGGAGGTGGCCGCTGACGCGCTCGATATCGCCGGCCTGCTCGCCGACGAGGAATCGCGCGAGGTCCACCGTGTGCGCCCCGAGGTCGCCGAGCGCGCCCGCGCCCGCGAGGTCCGCGTCCATCCGCCACGTCCAGGGGTCCTCGGGGTCCGCGCCCCAGTCCTGGAGGTAGCTCCCACGGACCTGCCGGATCTCGCCCATCTCGCCCGCGTCGATCAGGTTCTTCGCGTACTGGATCGCCGGCACGAACCGGTAGTTGAACGCACAGCCCGCGATGGCGTCGCTCGCCGCCGCCGCCTCGGCCATCCGCTCGGCGTCGTCGACCGTGGGGGCGAGCGGTTTCTCGCAGAATACGGGAACGTCGGCTTCGAGCGCGGCGATCGACGGTTCGGGGTGGATGTGGTTCGGACCGAGGTTGTAGAAGACGTCGACGTCGTCGATGGCGCTCTCCCAGTCGGTCTCGGTGTGCGAGAAGCCGAACCGGTCGGCGGCGTCGGCGAGCGCGTCCTCGTCGCGGCCGACGAGGGTGTGGCGCTCGACGTCGGGCGCGTCGGGGAAGAACAGCGGGAGCCGCGCGAACGCGTTCGAGTGAGCCTTGCCCATGAACCGGTAGCCGAGGACGCCGATATTGAGTCCCATATCGGGACTACAGCCGAGGCCGTCTTAGGTTTCGGGGTCCCGCCACCGCCTCGTGTCTCCGCCGGCTACCCGTCGAGACCGACCCGAGCACCCGTTGCCGCCGACTCGTAGACCGCGTCGGCGACCGCGATGTCGACCAGCCCGTGCGCCCCGTCGGGCTCGATCGACTCGCCGTGCAGCACCCGCGTCCCGAAGTACTCGAACTGCTCTTCGATCTCGTCGACGTACGGGCCCGTGAACTCGGCGTGCATCTCGCCACGCTCGACGACGACCTCGCGGTCGACCAGCCCGCCGAATGCCGAGTCCACGGTGATCCGACCCTCGGTGCCGACGACCTTCAGCTGGCTGTCCCGGTGGGCGTTGAAGCTCGCCGAGAACGAGCCCACCGCGTCGTCCGGGAAGGAGACCTGGAACGCGACGTGCTCGTCGACGCCGTCGAACGCCTCGTCCGGGGCGGCCGTCGTCGCCTGGACCGCGACCGGGTCGGCGTCGAGCAGGTATCGAGCCGTGTTCAGGGGGTAGATCCCGAGGTCCATCAGCGCGCCGCCGCCGGCGACCTCGGGGTCGATCCGCCAGACGTCGGTGGCCGAGCCCTCCGTCCGGCCGAGGAGGTCGAGCGAGAACGCGCCGTGGACCTGGACCGGGTCGCCGATGAACCCGTCGCCGATCAGTTCCCGGAGCCGTCGGTAGGCCGGTTCGGCGTGGAGCCGGTAGGCGACCATCAGCGCCACGCCGGCGTCGTCGCAGACCTCGACCATCCGTTCGGCGCGGTCGGAATTCACGTCCATCGGTTTCTCACACAGGACGTGTTTTCCGTGCTCGGCGGCCGTCTCGGCGGCCGCGAGGTGGTGGGCTGGCGGCGTCGAGATGTAGACCGCGTCGTAGGCCTCGACGGCCTCGCCAGCGTGAAAGGCCTCGTAGTCGAGCGTCTCGTCGACGTCGAACCGCGAGGCGACGGTTTCGATCTTCCCCGGCGACCCGCTCACGGCGACCGTCGTCTCACACCGGGCCGTCCGTTCGATCGCCGGTAGCGCACGGTCGCGGGCGTAGCCGCCGAGACCCACGATGGCGAGTCGGAGCGGTTCGCCGTCCGGTTCGGCCTCGGGTTCCCAGTCGCGGTCGTTGAATCCCTCGAAGTACCGCTGAAGCTCCATACGGCACCCACGTGAGTCCCCATAATATACCACCGGAAGCCGGCCGAGCGGTCCTCGGTGTGGTCGACCGGGGAACCGATGGGGAGTCGAAGAAAGCGCACGTATTTCACCCGGACGACGAAACGGCTGCCATGTCCAACCGACCACGCCGCGTCATCGTCGATACCGACACCGCCGGCGACGACAGCCAAGCCCTCCTGCTCGCCGCCGCCACCGACCGGGTCGCGATCGAGGGGGTCACGATCGGCGCGGGAAACGTCGCGTTCGACCGGCAGGTCGAGAACGCGAAGTACACCCTCGACCTCGCGGGGGTCGACGACGTGACCGTCTACGAGGGGGCGCGGGGACCGTTGCTCGTTCCGTTCGAGCACGCCGACCACATCCACGGCGAGGGTGGACTGGGTGGTGAGCGGTTCCCCGAGACCGGCATCCCCTCGGGCGACGCCTACGGTCCCGACTTCATCGTCGAGCGGGCGCGCGAGAACCCCGGCGAGTTCACGCTGGTCTGTCTCGCGCCGCTGACGAACGTCGCGCTCGCGCTCCGGCGGGAACCCGACCTCGGGGAGCTACTCGATTCGGTCTGGGTGATGGGTGGGAACGCGAACTGCCCCGGCAACGTCACCCCGGCCGCCGAGTACAACTTCTGGGTCGACCCCCACGCCGCCCGAAAGGTGCTCCGCGAACTCGACGTCACGCTGTTCGACTGGGGCGTCTCCGTCCGCGACGCGACCTTCGACGGCGACACCCTCGACGGGTTCGCGGGGATCGAGACCGAGTTCGGGGAGCTGTTCGGCGAGATCGCCGACGCCGGCCGGGCGTTCAACCGCGAGACCCACGGCGAGGACCAGGCGACTCAGCCCGACCCCGCCACGATGGCGGCCGTCATCGCGCCCTCGCTTGTGGAGGAGGCGGGAACGTACCACGTCGCCGTCGACGACCGCGAGGGCCTCACGCGGGGCTACTCGGCGGTCGACGAGAACGGACTGACGGAAGACGAACCCCGAACGAGAGTGGTCGAATCGTTCGACGGCGACCGCTTCGAGGCGATGTTCCGGGCGATGCTGCGCGGCGACGCGCCGGAAACCGCGCTCGAATGACCCGACAGCGGCGAGAATATTAGGATCTTCTTACAGACGATGTATTGAACGTGTGGTGGGAATACACGGCGTAATATTTCGTATTTTCACCGGCATTCTTATATCTATCTCGCCGATACCACGCCCAAAATGATTGGATGGCACACCGAATCGGCACGGTTCCGATCGTCCCGTGGATATCGTGGCGGGCCGAGGCTCGGTGTGTCGAGACGACGTGAGGGGTGTGTGCCATGAGCCAACCCGTCTCGACGACCTGTATGCGGTGTGCGGTCGGCTGTGGGTTCGTCCAGCGTGGCGTCGCGTCCGGCCGTGGTCTCGACACCGTCCGCGGCGACGTCACCCACCCGGTCAACGGAGGTGCCGTCTGTCATCGCGGTACCAGCGAGACGCAGGCCCCGTGTGGCGATCGGCTGACTCATCCCCTCGTCAGGGACGGCGACGAACTGGTTCCGACGTCGTGGGACGCGGCGCTGGAGCGGGTGACCGAGGAGTTCGGGAGGGTCCTCGAAACCGATCCGAATCGACTAGCTGTGCTGGGAAGCGGGCAGCAGACGAACGAGGCGGCGTACGCGCTGGGGAAACTGGCCCGTGGTGGGTTCGGGACGAGAAATTACGACGCGAACACGACCCTGTGTATGGCGAGCGCCGTCGTCGCTTACCGCAACGCGTTCGGGAGCGACGCGCCGCCGTGCAGCTACGACGACATCCCCGAGGCGGAGACCCACCTCGTGTGGGGCGCGAACCCCGCTGTCGCCCACCCCGTCCTGTTCGATTGGATCCACGACAGTGCGACCCGACCCGGAAGCGAACTGGTGGTCGTGGACCCGGTGGAGACGGAGACGGCCGAGCGTGCCGATACCCACGTGAGCCCCGCGCCGGGCGGCGACCTCGCGCTCGCACGCGCCGTCCTCGCCCAGGTCGTCGACACCGACCGGATCGACGCGCCGTTCATCGAGCGGGCGACCACACGGTTCGGGAAGCTCGTTCGTGACCTCCCCGACCCGGCGACCGCCGCTGCGGAGGCCGGTGTCACCCTCGATGCGGTCGAGACCATCGCGGCCGCCCTCACGCAACGGACCCTGCTCTACTGGGGGATGGGGGTCAACCAGAGCGTCCAGGGGACCGAGACGGCTGGTGCACTGATCGACCTCTGTCTCGCGACGGGGAACCTCAGACCGGGGAGCGGGCCGTTCTCGCTCGCCGGGCAGGCCAACTCCCTCGGCGCGCGATCGTTCTCCCCGAAGGGGACCTGGCCGGGCCACCGTGACTTCGCAGACCCCGACGAGCGCGCCGTCGTCGCCGACCACTGGGGGATACCCGTCGAACGCTTACCGGACACCACGGGCCCCGGTCCCGTGGGGGTCGTCGAGGCGGCCGGCACGGACGTCGACGCTCTCTGGACGGTCGCGTCGAACCCCGTCACGGCGTTGCCCGACAAACACGCCGTTCGCGAGCGGTTCGAGGACGCCTTTCTGGTTGTCCAGGACGCCTTCCGGAACGAGACGGCCGAGTTCGCCGACGTGGTGTTGCCCGCGGCGACCTGGGGTGAGGTCGAGGGAACCACGACGAACATGGACCGCCGGATCTCCCGTATCCGAGCCGCGACCGATCCCCCGAACGGGGTTCCGACCGACCTCGACCTCGTCACGACCATCGGCGAGCGCCTCTCGCCGGGGCTGTTCGAGGCCACCACGCCATCGGCGGTGTTCGACGAGTGCGTCGGGCTCACATCGGGAACGACCGCCGACTGTTCGGGCATCAGCTACGATCGCCTCGACCGGGAGCGGGCAGTGCGCTGGCCCGCCCCCGATCCGGACTCGGCGGGCGGCTACCGCTACTGCCGCGAGACCGAGGGTGGGGCCGAGTGGCGGTTCCCGATGCCGACCGGTCGGGCGCGGTTCTCGTGGGGTGTCACCGGCGACCCCGCCGAACCACCGACCGAGACGTACCCGTTGACGCTGACGACCGGACGGCGACCGGAGCGCTACAACACGGGCGTCCGTTCGCCGGAGTCCGACTCGTCGACGCCGGTCGCTCGCGTCAACCCGGAGACGGCAGCGACGCTCGGCGACGACGATCCGGATCTGGAAGCCGATGTCCGGGTCGAGTCGCGCCGTGGGTCGGTGCTCGCGGCCCTCGACCCGGACCCCGCCGTCCCCGAGGGGCTGGTCTGGCTGCCGGTCCACCATCCCGCCACGAACGAACTCACCATCGCGGCGCTCGACCCCGAGTCGGCGGAGCCGAACTACAAGCAGTGCGCGGTGCGACTCGCGCCGGTCGAACGGTGGAAACCGAAACCGGCCTGAGCCGAACGTATCGGACCGTCCGAGACCTGATACTCGTTACTTGCGGCCGGATCGGATATCGTCGGCGAACCGTCGAAACCCGCACGCGGACGACCCGTTGGCCGAGTGAAAAAGGCGTGCGCAGCGGTCAGTCAGTCGTCGCTGGTCGGCTGGCCGTCGTCGGTGCGGTCGAGCAAGCCGTCGACGTTCGCGCGACGGGCGATCTGGGGTCGATAGACCCACGCGTTGATTGCCACGATCGGGACCATCACGACGAGCGCGACGAGCGCGTAGCCGAGGTGGAGGTTCGGCATGAGCGTCGAGGCGTAGACCAGCGGGAAGGCGATCCCCCCGACGGTACCGATCCCGCCGACGACGCCCGAGACCGTCCCCGAGCTGTTCGGGAACATCGCGGGGACCTGCGCGAAGATCGCGCCTTCGGCGAACGCACACGCCGCCCCGACGAGGAAGCCCGCCCCGACCGCGAGCAACAGCACGCCCGAGAGCCCCGCCAGCGTCATCCCGATCATCGTGACGACGATCAGCGCGAGCGAGACGAACGTCCACTGTTCGCGGTAGCGCCCCTCGAAGAACGGCAGGATGTCCCGTTCCCGCCGGGCGAGCACGTCGCTGATGTAGCCCCCGAACGGCCGGAGCAGCCCCGCCGCGAGCGAGAACGTCGCCGCGAACGTGCTCGCGAGCACGAGGTCGCTCGTCCCGAAGCCCTCGCGGTAGTAGGTCGCGAGCCAGCCGTTCATCGAGAGTTCGAGCCCGAAGCTCATGAGGTAGCCGAGCGCGAGCACCACGGTGCCGTACCGTGTGGCGGTGTAGATCCACTGTTTGAGGCTGGCGTTGTCGGCAGTGGCCCGACGGCGCTCCTCGCTCGACGCCGCCTCGCCGACCGCGTAGTAGACGACCGCGAGCAGGATCGAGACCACGCCGGTGTAGAAGAAGGCCGCCCGCCAGTTGGTCTCGAACAACGGGCCGCTCCAGTCCGCGCCGAAGATTCGCGGGAGCAACAGCGCACCCGCCGCCGCGCCAGCGTTCCCGATCCCGGCGTAGACACCCTCGGCGGTGCCGAGGCGCTCCTCCTCGAACCACTCCGAGACGTGCTGGATGCCGATCACGAACGTGATCCCCGCGGTGGCGACGATCAGCCGGACGACGAAGAAGAGCGCGTAGCTCTGGGCGAACGCGCTGACGATCGAGAAGACGCCGACGTAGCCGAGCACGATCGCGAAGACGACGGGGGCACCGTACTTGTCCGAGAGCCAGCCGGTCAGGATCCGGCCGAACGGCGCGAGCCAGATGTTCGCGCTCGCGAGGAGGCCGATCTCGGCGAGCGAGAGGCCGAACTCCTCGGCCATCGGGCCCGTGAACGGCGCGAACGAGAACCAGATCAGAAAGGAGAAGTTGAAGCTCACGGTCGCGAGCAGCAACGTCCGCCACTTCGTCATCCTGACGAGGCTCATCTGCTCACCTCGCCATCGCTACCGAGTGGACGAGCCACCCCGCCGTCGTGGAGCACCGCGCGGGCGGCACCGGAATCGGCCGACTGGTCGGTGGCGACGAGGCGGACCGCACACTGTTTGTAGTTGGGTTCGTTCGACTCGGGGTCGGTGGCGGGTATCGTGAGCCGGTTGGTCGCGGGGTGGTGGACCGGCAGCCAGACCATCCCCTCCGGGATCGCTGCGTCGGGAACCGCCGACACCGGGACCGAAGCCCGTCTCGATTCGACGGTCAGCCGGTCGTCACCGGGTTCGGCGAACCGGTCGAGTGTCGTCGGGTCGACGCGCGCGACTGGGTCGCCGGGTTCGTCGACCGAATCGCGGGTTCTGACGCCGGTGTTGTAGGCGTCGGCCTCGCGGGCCGTCGTCAGGGTGAGGGGATACTCGTCGGTCGTTGGTTCGGGAACTCCTCCATCGACCTCGGTCGAGAAGCGTGCGCGACCCGTCGCGGTCGGAAATTCCCAGGTAGCCGACCCCGAATCGGGGTCGTAGTAGCGGTAGCCGCCCGCCGAATCCGGATCGGGGGCGGGCCAGCGCACTGCCCGCTCCCGGTCGAGGCGATCGTAACTGATGCCCGAACAGTCGGCGGTCGTTCCCGCCGTGAGCGCGACGAACTCCTCGAAAACTCCCTCCGGGTCGCGCGCGTCGAACAGTCCGGGAACGAGTCGGTCCCCGACGGTGGTGACGATGTCGAGGTCGGTTCTGACTTCCGAGGGGGGTTCGGTCGCGGCGCGGACCCGCGAGACGGTCCGCTCCATGTTCATGGTGGTGCCTTCGGACTCCCCCCACGTCGCCGCGGGCAACACCACGTCCGCGAGGTCGGCCGTCTCGCTCCGGAAAGCGTCCTGCACGACCAGGAAGACGTCGTCGAGGCGGTCTCGGGCCGCCGTCGCGTCGGGGAGCCCCGCGACCGGGTTCGTCGCCACCGCCCAGACCGCCTCGACCGGCCCGTCGTCGATGGCCTCGACGATCCCTACGGGACCGGGACCGGTGTCCTCCGGGAGCCGCTCTTCCGGGATTCCCCACGCGTCCGCAACGACAGCGCGTTCGTCGGGGTCGGCGAAGTCGCGGTGGCCCGGCCACGTTCCCTTCGACGAACACACCCGGGTGCCCATTGAGTTTGCTTGACCGGTGAGCGAGAACGGGCCGGAGCCCGGACCCAGGTTGCCGGTGGCCAGACAGAGGTCGATCAGCGCCCGCGCGGTCGCCGTTCCGCGAGTGCTCTGGTTGACCCCCATCCCCCAGTAGAGCAACGTCGGGTCGGCGAGCGCCTCGACGAGCGTGTCGACCGCGTCGAGCGAGACACCAGCGGTCGCGGCCGCCGATTCGGCTGGCGGAAGCTCATCACGGAGCGCGTCGAACCTGTCGGTGGCGTTCTCGACGAATTCGCGATCCACGAGGTCGCGGTCAAGGATACGAGCGAGAACCGCACGCGCGAGCGCGAGGTCGCCGCCCGGTGCGAGGCCGACGTGAGTGTCGGCCCGTTCGGCCGTCTCCGTCTCCACCGGATCCACGACGACGAGCCGGCTTCCCTCCTCGCGGGCGCTTTCGGCCATCCACCGGTACATGACTGGATGGGCGACGGCGGGGTTCGCGCCCCACACGAGGTGCGTTTCCGCCTTCGGAACGTCCTCGTAGGTGCAGGGTGGGGCATCACTCCCGAAGGCGTCGTAGTAGGCCGTCACCGCGCTCGCCATGCAGAGCGTGGTGTTCGCGTCGTAGAACCTGGTTCCAAAGCCCCCGCGTGCGAGTTTCCCCAGCGCGTACGCCGCCTCGTTCGTCTGCTGCCCGCTGCCGAGGACCGCGAGGCCGTCCGGATCGGTTTCGAGGACCCTCTCGAACTCGTTTACCACCCGATCCAGCGCGACGTCCCACGTCGTCGAGACGAGCGCGCCGTCGCGGCGGACCTTCGGCCGGGTCAGCCACTCGCCGCTTGGATTCGCGCTCTCGCGGATGCCGCGCGGGCACGCGAGCCCCTGGTTCACGGGATGGGCGACGTCGCCCCGAACCGAGGCGATACCGTGGCCGAGGTCGACCCCCTCGTGGACGTGTCCACAGCCGACCGCACACCGCATGCACGTCGTCGGGACCGGTTCGCCCATCTCACCCCCTCCTGCTGACCATCGCCTCGCCCCGCTCGGCGGCCGCCGCGGCGGCTTCGAGGTCGGCTGCGAGCGTCCGGGCTTGCTCGGGTGCGAGCGGAACGCGGTCGACGTGGTGCGGGAGGATTTCGGTACTCCCGTCGAGTTCGAAACCGAGTTCGACCCGGTCCTCGCCGCGCGGCGATTCGACGTCGAGGACGGCGATCGATTCGCGGGTCCAGCCGTCGCCCTCGGCGCGCGCCGGGAGGTGGTCGAACGTAGTTCGCGAGGTGACGTCGAGGAAGCGCCGATGCATCTCAATCGTCGGCCTCCATCGGGGTCCCGTCGGCGGCGGTCGGGGCCGGCCCCTCGCCGTCGTCGAACGGGTACCACGACTGCTTCGCGTCGGTGAGGCAGGGATCCACGTAGTCGGTTTCCTCGGGCTGGGCGAGTTCGGCGATAGTGCCGTCGCCCGTGGACTCGACCCACTCCCGGAAGGTCTGGCCGTCGTCCCGGAGCGCCACGAACCCGTCGAGGAGGTTCTTGATCATCCCCGGTGCCTCGTCGGCCGGCACGCGCTGGTGGACCCAGTCGATGAACGCGGGCTCCGGGCCGATACCGCCCCCGACACCGATGTCCATCGCCTCGACCATCTCGCCGTCCTTCCGGGCGCGCATCCCCTGGAGCCCGATGTCGGCGGTCAGCGCCTGGCCGCAGTCGGCGGTACAGCCCGAGAAGTGCATCTTGACCTGAGAGACGTCGTCGGGCATGTCGACGTTCGCCTGGAGCCACCGAAGGGTTGCTGCCATCCGGGCTTTGGTCTCGGTGAGCGCGAGCGAACAGAATTCGGTTCCCGTACACGCCATCGCCCCGCGGGTGAACACGTCGGGGTCGGGGGAGTGGACATCGAGCAGCGGCTCAGCGAGCAGCTCGTCGAGCTTCGCCTCGGGAACGTCCATCACGAGCGGGTTCTGTCGGCGGGTGAGTCTGACTTCCCCTGAGCCGTACTCGTCGGCGAGGTCGGCGAGTTCGAGCGCCTCGTGGGTAGGGACTCGCCCTACCGGGGTGTTCAACCCCACGTAGTACCGTCCGTCGGGCTGTTCGTGGACGCCGACGTGGTCGTGGCGGCCCGCCTCGTCGGACCGCCCGGCGTTGTAGGTGTACTCCTTCCGGATGTCCGTCCCGCCGTACGCGAGGTCGAAGTCGACCTTCTCGGCCATCGCTTCCCGGATCTTCTCCGTGCCCCACTCGTCGACGAAGAATCTAGACCTGTTTTTACTCCGGTTCTCGCGGTTCCCCTCGGCGTGGTAGAGTTCGACGAACGCTCGGACCGCGTCGTAGGCGTGCTCGGGTTCGACGAAGACGTCGAGCGAGCGCGCCCGCCGGGGTTCACGCCCGCCGAGACCGCCGCCGACCCGCATGTTGAAGCCTCTGACTGTTTCCCCATCGACCAGCTTCCGCGCGGGTTCGAGCGCCACGCCGTTGATGGAGTCCTGGGCGCAGCCCTCGCGACACCCGGTGACCGAGATGTTGAACTTCCGGGGCATGTTCGCGAGCGCGTTGTCCCCGCGGAGGTCGTTCTGGATCTCGTCGAGCAGCGGCCGCGTCTCGACGTACTCGTGGGCATCCTTCCCGGCGACCGGGCAGCCCGAGACGTTCCGCATGGTGTCCCCGCCCGACGAGCGACTCGAAACGCCCACGGCTTCGAGCTTCTCCCAGACCGCGGGGACGTCTTCGAGTTTGATCCAGTGGAGCTGGACCGACTGGCGGGTGGTGAGGTCGATCCAGCCGTTGCCGAACTCGGGGTTGTCAACGGGTCCGGTCGCGTACTCCTGGGCGACCTCGGCGATGGCGCGGAGTTGGCCGGGTTCGAGGAGTCCCCCGCAGTTGGTGAGCCGCATCATGAAGTAGCTCTCCTGGCCCGACCGGTGGTGGAAGACCCCCCAGAACTTGAATCGCGAGAACCACACCTCGCGTTCGTCCTCGGGGATCGACTCCCAGCCCGATTCGGCGAACTCGATCAGTTTCTCGCGCACCTCGTCGCCGTACAACCCCGCCTTCCAGTCCTCCTTTTTGTGCGTCATTGTAGGATCAGTCCTCTGATACCGGTGATTCTTCACGTATAACGTGTTTCGACACGGTGTTCGTCACGCTTCGACCCAGGGAGGAGTGTATAAATAAATCTGGCCGCCAAAATCCCCAATTTATTTCCCGTTCTCGGAGCCATCCGTCCAATACACTATGAATGCGGGATTATTCGGTTCTGTATAAGGTCTTCGTACACAAGTCGAGCGCTCGGGGCCGCCGTCGGTATCTCAACCTACATAACCCCCGAGCGCGTACCGACGTCCAATGGCCGACCGAGTGTTCAACCGGGAGACGCTGCTCGACCTCACGGTCAACTTCATACCGATGGGGATGATCATCTTCTTCTTCGCGCTGTTCATCCTGGCGGACCCGTTTCCGGCCGACGCGATGGCGGTCGGAACCAGCCTCAGCCTGCTCGTGATCCCGTTCGTGGTGCTCGCGGTCACCACCTACGTCACGGGCCGGATCATCGCCGAGGCCGACCAGACCGGCCGTTCGGGGACCGCGGCCAAGATCAGCAGTATCGCCACGGGGATGGACCACGAAGCGGACGACGAGCCCTGATCAGGCCCGTTCGCGCCAGACCAGCCCGCCCCCGGCGACCATCACGAGGAAGCCGACGACCGAGACTGCGAGCGTCGGGACGAACGCGATGGCGTGGATCTCGGCCCACGCGTACACGGCGATACCCACGAGCGCGACGAGGTAGCCGGTGGTGACCGCGGCCAGTCCGAAGGCGGTTCTCCAGGAGGGCTCCAGCACCGGCGGGGATTCGGGCGACGACATGAGGAGGTTCGTTTCCACCAACGGGCACCGGCGTCATTTAGTTTGTGAAGGCGTACCCGTCGACGGCCGCAGGCGGGGTGTTTTTATCGCTCTCGACGCAATCGGGGGCATGGGGACGACGAGCGAGACGGTCGAGGAGACCGGCGAGGACGAAGCCCTGTGGCGCGACTTCCCCACCGGGCACGAGGAAGCGACGTGGTGGCCCGTCGCCTGTACGGTCGGGCTGATCGGTCTCTACTTCGGGGCCGGGCTCTACTTCTTCGGGACCGGCGAGAACGCGCCGATACCGCCGACGATCGGCCCGGCGGTGTTCGCCCTCGGCTCGCTGGGGTTCATCGCCGGGGCGTTCGGCTGGTTCTACCAGGGCTTCCTCGTCGACTTCTGGACCCGGAGCACCGAGGGTCGCGAGCCCGGCGCGCTCCGGGGCGCGATGATCCTCTTCATCCTGACCGACATCGCGACGTTCTCGGCGGGGTTCGTCTACTACGCCTTCATCCGGGTCGACCAGTGGCCTCCGGGGGAACTCCCCGAACTCCTCACACCGGTGTTGATCGTCAACACGGTCGCGCTGGTGGCGAGCAGTTTCACCCTCCACTACGCCCACCAGGGGCTCGAAGAGGGGAACCGGCGGGGCTTTCTCGGCCTGCTCGGCGTCACGATACTGCTCGGCGTGATCTTCGTCTCGGGCCAGATATACGAGTACTACACCCTGGTCGTCCACGAGGGCTTCACCATCACCACCGGGATCTTCGGGAGCGCGTTCTTCGGGCTCACGGGGCTGCACGGGCTCCACGTTCTCGCCGGGACGATCTTCCTCGGCATCCTGTTCGCCCGCGGTCTGCTCGGCCAGCTCTCGGACGGGCGGGACACCTCGATGGTGACGATATCGTACTACTGGCACTTCGTCGACGTCGTCTGGATCTTCATCATCGCGCTGCTCTACTTCGGGGCCGAGTTCTCGCTTTGACGTCCTCCCCGCGCTGAAGGGCGAGGATTCCCACGGCCGTACCGCAACGCTGGGTTGGGCGTTTCAGGTTCGTGGACGGACGTTCGTTCGTCTACAGGGAGTGCCACGTCCCCGAGTACTCTTCTCGTTCGGGACGCCACACCCGGGGTGACTGTCCAAGGTACTGGTTGTCGTTGCCCGAGCTGTTGTGGTGGCTGTCGTTCGGGTTGCGACTGCGGGTGTTCTGTCTGTGCAGGCATTCCACCCGGTGGCTCGTGTGGATGTGATTGTCGTGTAGTTGGATGTGGCGGTGGGCGTGGCTGTGGGTGCTGCTACTGCGTATGACTTACCCCTCTCGGGTTCGCCTGTAACCCTTCCAATGAAACAGAAGCTACGACTTCCTTATGCACGTCAACAGTCGTTAGTAGCGCAGAATTTTCATTCGGTCTCAGCACCGTGACGGTGAGGCGTTAGCGCCTGATTTTCACGTAAAAGTTCAGGCTGGCGGTGCGGCGACCGACCCGGTGACGTTGGTCGCGTTCTCCGCGCTCACCCGCGTCGGGACGTCGGTTCGGTTCTGGTTCGACAACCAGGCCTGGTATCGGTCCTGGCTCACGACCGTGAGGTTGGCGTACATCCGGGAGTGGCCCGCGCCACAGAACTCCGAACAGTAGACCCGGTAGGTGCCCGGTTCGGTGATGTTGGTACGGATGGTGTTGTACTGGCCGGGGATGGTGTCCATCTTCAGCCCGAGTTCGGGCGCGTGGAAGGCGTGCAACACGTCACGTGACGTCAGGTGATAGTAGACGTCCGTGTTCGCCGGGACGACCGTGGTGTTGTCGGTCGTGACGTTCTCCTCGGGGTAGACGAAGTCCCACCCCCATTGGTAGGCGATGGTGCGAACGATGACCGCGTCGTCATCGTTCGCGGGCATGACGGCCCCTTCGAGGTTCTGGTCGCCGCCGAGGGCCTGCTCCTGTTCGGTGAGCGAGGGCGAGATGTACGGGTCCGTGAGGATGTTGTACGACGCGAACCCGACGAACAGCAGGATGATCGCGGTGGCGATCGTCCACGTGATCTCGAGCGAGCGGTTCTCCTTCGTCGGCGAGGGGTCGTCGTTGTCCTTGTGTTTCCAGACGGCGTAGAACAGGATCACCTCGACGAGTATCGCGAGCGGCACGGCGACGTAGAGGAGCTGCCGGTTCAGGCTCTCGATCAGGGTCTTGTTGATCGACTGCGCGGCGACCGGCTCGACAGCGATCGTCAGGAACGCCGCCAGCGCCACCCCGGCCGTCGCCTGTCTGCGGTTCATCGAGCTACGATCGGAGGGCCCCGCACAAGTATCTGCTGTCGTCGGCCAGAACCGTCGGCCCGCGGTTCCCCGGGCGAGGGGCTTTTGCTACCCCGGCCGTAATCGCTCGCATGGCCGACACGGGCTCACTCGTCGAAGAGGTTACCGGCGAATCCGAAAGCAAAGCGCGGGGCGACCTCCGACGCATCGTGGTGGGCGGACTCGTCGGCGGGATCGCCGGTGGGCTCGGTACGCTGGCCTTCTCGGCGGTGCTGGCCCTCGCCCTCCTCCTCGACGCGTTCGACCCCGTCCAGTTCGGCGAGATGGCCGTCATGGCCGGGCTGAGCGACCCGCTCGCGGGCGAGGGCGACCCGGTGCTCGGTTACCTCATCTTCGTCGGCGGCGGGATGACGACGTGGCCGTTCCTGTTCGCGGCGCTCCACGAGTACCTCCCCGGCTGGCGGATGGCGGTCTCCGGAGTCACGTTCGCGGCGATCGGCTGGGCGGGCTTCGCGATCGCCTTCTACAGCCCCAACGTGAGCCTCCCGCTGTTCCTCGTGTTGACCTTCATCGGGCAGTGCCTCTACGGGCTGGTCATGGGACTGGCCTTCGAGTACGCCGAACCGCGGACCGACATCGCCTTCGTCGGAACGACGTTTCAGTAACCGTTCGACTGGGGTCTACCGGCGGCCGCGAAGCCGGTTCATCGCGACCGTCGCCACCGCGAGGAAGAGCAGTCCGATCGTCGCACCCGTCGAGGAGTAGGAGGCCTCGGCGGCCGTGATGGTGTCACCGACCACGCCACCGGTCGGGTTCGCGGGCGCACCGCCCGTGGCGGCCGCCCAGTCGGCATCGCTCACGACGACCTCCTGGTACTCCTCGAAGTGCTCGGTCCCGAGGTCGTCGATGAGGGTGTCGAGCTCCGCCCGCGTGTCCGCATCGAGGTCGGGGATCTGGTCGGCATCGTAGGGGCCGTCCCGCGCCGCGAAGAGCGCGTTGAGGCTGAGCTCGTTTCGGCGGTCGACGACCGGGAGGTAGAGGTCGTCGAGCGAGTCGGGCTCCTCGAAGCCCGAGGCCGACACCAGGAACCGGTCGGCGACGGCCGAGAGGTCGCTCGTGTCGAAGTCCTGTGCGGTCGGGAACACCCAGTCGTTCCTGGTGGTCCCCGTGAATCGTGGTCGGTGGATCGAGTACTCGGTCATGGATTAGTTGAACCATCGCCGGAGCCCGGGGGCGGCCGAGAGGCCGAGCCCCACGACGACCCCGACGATGCTGAGCGGCACGTTGAACGCGGTCTCGTCGACGCAGTCGTCGAGCGACGCGACGACGGTGTAGTACGACTCGCCCTCGTAGGTCACGACGGAGCCGTTGCGAAGCTCCTCGAAGTGCGCCGTCCGTCCGTCGAGTTCGGCCTCCTGGAGCGCGCTCGTTCGGGCCTCATCGAAGGTCTCCTGCTCCATCGGCGTGAGTTCGTCGTAGGAGAACTGCCTGAAGTTCGGCGGCTCGTCGCCGGCCGTGAGTTCCGCGGTGTCCGCCGGCGAGTAGACCTCGACGACCGGTTTGTCACAGAGCCCGTAGGTCGGCTGTATCGCGGCGTAGGGCCCGAGGATGACGCCGCCGATGCTGGCCGAGAGGATGATCATCCCCACGAACGATATCGTGTAGGTCTGGAACGACCGGCTGGTCATCGTTCGCCAGAAGCTCCGGACGACGGGTGCGAAGTGCTCCTGGAAGTCCCCCTGGTCCTCGCCGTGGAGGTCCTTCTCGTCGTCGCTCATCCGTCGGTCCTGGGGGTTTCGTCCGCCTCGGTTCCGTCCGAACCGCCGTCGGTGGCGTAGCGCTCGGCGAGCTGCTTCTCGAACCACTGCCACTCACGGGTGAACTGTCCGGTCTCCTTCAGGTCCCAAACGTCGGCCTCGGTGACACGCTCGCCCGCCCAGTACGAGCGGAGCATGTTGTAGAGCCAGAGCAGGACGCTGATCCCGATGACGTACGCGCCGATGGTGGTGATCTCCATCAGCCCCGTGAACTCGGCGGGGTAGGTGGCGTATCGGCGGGGAAGCCCGAGCGCGCCGGTGATGAGCATCGCGCCGAAGGTCACGATCACCCCGATGACCATCGTGACCGCCTGGAAGCGTGCGAGCGGCTGGTTGTACATCTTCCCCGTGATGATCGGGAACCAGTAGTAGCTCGCGGCCATCATCATGAACGGGATCACGCCCATCAGGATCATGTGGAAGTGACCCACGACGTAGTAGGTGTCGTGATAGAGGATGTCGACGGGGATCGCCGCGAGGAACACACCCGTGATGCCGCCGATCACGAACGTGCTCAGCCCGCCGACACAGAACAGCATGGGGGCGGTCAGCCTGACTCGCCCCTTCCAGATCGTGGTGATCCAGTTGAACTCCTTGATCGCGCTCGGGATCGCGATAGCAAGCGAAACCGCCATGAAGCTCGCGCGGATCCGGGGGTCGATACCCGTCGTGAACATGTGGTGGGCCCACACGCCGAACGAGAGCACGCCGATCGCGAACGTCGAGTAGATCACGAACCGGCGGCCGAACAGGGTCCGACCCGAGAACTTCGGGAGGATGAGGCTCATCAGCCCGAAGCCCGGTAACACGATGATGTAGACCTCCGGATGGCCCCAGAACCAGAAGATGTGTTGCCAGAGGATCGCCCCGCCCTGTTCGAGCGCGAAGAACGTCGTCCCGAAGTTTCGGTCGAGGAGGAGCATGATGAGCGCGCTCCCGAGCACCGAGAACGCCAGCAGGGCGATCCCGGCGGTCGTGACGAGCGTCCAGGTGAAGAGGTCGAGGTCGGCCCACGACACCTCGTCGCTCTTCTCGGTGAACACCGTGACGATGAAGTTGACCGACGCGAGCACCGTCGCGATCCCCGAGAGGTGGAGTCCGAGCAGCAGGAAGTCGACCTGCGGGTTCGCCGACTGGAGCGACAGCGGCGCGTACATGTACCAACCGATCTCGGGCGGTTGGATCGCGAACAGGAAGTCGATCGCGTCGACCGGGACGATCAGCCCGAGGAACTTCGCCGTCATGTTGACGATGAGGCCGCCGCGGATCAGCACGAGCGCGGGCGGCAGCATCCAGAAGCCGAGCAGGTTGATCCGGGGGAAGGCGAGGTCGTCGGCCCCGATGAGGAGCGGGAGGAAGTAGTTCGCGATGCCGAAGAAGACGGGGGTGACGAACAGGATCAGCATCGTCAGCCCGTGGGTGGTGAAGAGGGCGTCGTAGGTGCCCGCGGTCCAGACGTCGGCCTGCGGGGTGAGGAGTTCGGTCCGGATCATCATCGCGTCGACGCCGCCCCAGATCGCGGCGATCGTCCCGAAGACGATGTACATGATACCGATGTCGCGGTGGTCGGTGGTGGTGAGCCAGCGCGTGATGCCGCCGACCTTCGCCTCGGTCTCGGCCCCCGTCTCGGTGCCGGCGCTCTCGGGGAGGAATCCCCCGTCGGTCGCCGGTCTGCCGGCCGTGGTCTGGGCGGTGTACGACCGCCAGACGAAGCCCGCGAGCGCGAGGCCGAGCACGGCGGCGACGAGGATCGTCGCGTTCAGCATGGCACGGTCGTATCGAGAACGGCCGCCCGCTCGATGCTTTCGCTTGCCGATTCAAGCGATTGCGCCTGCCGTCTCGGTGCGAACGCGGAACGATGCATACCCGGAACTGGAGCGGTGGGGGTAAATACCCAGCGGAGTCCCGACTTCGTTTCCGGTAACCGGCCGACCCGAGCCGGATCGCGGGGACGAATCTCCGCCTCGTCTCCGCTCGTGGGTCACCCCGACTGCGTCTGGAACGGCTCGACGGCCCCGCCGGTTTCGGCCTCGTGGAGGTAGAGCGCGCTGTTGACGAGCCCGATGTGACTGAACGCCTGTGGGTAGTTCCCCAGCAGTTCGCCCGAGTCCGGGTCGATCTCCTCGGAGACGAGCCCGAGCGGGCTGGTGTAGCCACAGAGGGTGTCGTAGATCTCCCGCGCGCGGTCGACCTCGCCCAGCAGCGCGAGGCAGTCCACGAGCCAGAACGAACACAGCACGAAGGTTCCCTCTTGGCCGGGGAGGTCGTCGTCCTCGTAACGATAGACCAGCCCCTCGTCGGTGGTGAGTTCCTCGCGGATCGACTCGACGGTGCCCTGGATCCGTGGGTCGTCGAAGTCGAGGAAGCCCGACAGCGGCAGCAGGAGGAGGGAGCCGTCGAGCTGGCCGTCGTCGAACGCCTGGGTGAACGTGTTGCGCTCCTCGTCGAAACCACGTTCGATGACGCTCTCCTTGATCGCCTCCCTGTCGGCTCGCCAGTCGTCGAGCGGCGCGTCGAAGCCGTGTTCCTCGGCCATCTCGATCGCGCGGTCGATCGCGACCCAACACATCGCCTTCGAGTGGACGAACTGTTTCGGCCCGCTCCGCATCTCCCAGATGCCCGCGTCGGGGCGCTCCCACGCCTCGCGAACGAACTCGACGATCTCCCGGATCGCGGTCCAGTCGTCGCCCGCGATCTCCCGGTCCGACCACGAGAGCTGGTGGATCGCGAGCACGAGCTCGCCATACATCCCGAGCTGGAGCTGGTCGGCCGCGCCGTTGCCGATCCGCACGGGTGAGGACTCCCGATAGCCTTCGAGGTGGTCGAGTTCGGTCTCCTCGTAGGTCGAGTCGTGCTGGAGGCCGTAGAGGGGTTGCATCTCGCTCGGGTCGACCTCGCGGCTCAGTCGGAGGAAGTCGTCGAGGTAGTCGACGGCCTCTTGGATGTCGCCGAGGTTGGCGAAGGCTCGCACCGTGAACGCACCGTCGCGGATCCAGTTGTACCGGTAGTCCCAGTTGCGGACCCCGCCGACCACCTCGGGGAGCGACGTCGTGGGTGCGGCGGTGATCCCGCTGGTTCCCTGGTAGGTGAGGAGCTTGAGCGCGAGCTCCGAACGCACCACGGCGTCGTGGTTGTAGCCCGCGAACGGGCAGTCCTCGCCGTCACAGGCGTGGGTCCAACCGCGCCAGAACTCCACGGTGTCGTCGAGCAGCCGTTCGCACGCCTCGGGCTCCCGGGGAGCCCGGGTCCCGTATTCGAGCACGAACCAGCCCGAATCGTGGGCGTCGAGCGCGTACGACGCGGAGGCGGAGTCGCCGTCGGCGTCGAGGTCGACCGGGCTCGACAGCGCGATCCGGCGGGCCTCGCCGGTCGCCACCACGCCGTCGTCGATCGACTCGACCTCAGTCTCGGAGCGGGCGTAGTCGAATCGCGGCTCGAACGCGACTTCGAGGTCCACGCTCCCGTCGGTGCAGGCCACCTCGCGGTAGAGCCCTCGAACCTTCGGCTGGTTGCCGTCGTTGCCCGCCGAGAGCGGCATGAAGTCCGTCACCGTCGCGGTCCCGGTGTCGGTGTGGAAGGTGGTCTGGAGCACGTTGGTGCGCTCCATGTACTGCTGTTCGGCCTCGAACTCGCCCGCCGGTTGGACGACGAACCGGCCGCCCCGGTCGGCGTCGAGGACCGCCGCGAAGACCGACGAGGAGTTGAGCCGCGGGAGGCAGCACCAGTCGATCGCGCCGTCACGACCGACCAGCGCACAGGTTTCGAGGTTGCCGATCAGCCCGTAGTCGGCGAGCGGTTTGTACTGGCTCATCGCTTCCGCGGTGTCGGCAGCCACTGTTCGGCGGACGATGCGGCAGCCGGAACGGCGGTCGGTCTCATCGATCGGTCCATCGACCGTGCGACGGGTATATGCTTCTATCCCCGTTTCCCCGGGGTCTTAGCCGATGTGTATTCGCAAGCCGGTCGGATAACTCCACCACGGTCGGAGGTCTTGACAGCCGATCGGTCGTCACGGGCCAGAGCCATCGGCCGTATCCTGGGTGCGGGACACGTTCTCCAGGCGCTCACGGTGGGCCGAACGCGCTCCGAAGCGTGGGAGAACGCCAGTGTAGGTGTCGACGTACTCCACGCGCTCAGTATGCTGCTTTTCGCCGGCTACAGCGAGAACTACCGTCGGCTCGCGGCGCTCGATGCACTCGTCGCGGGCGCGTGGGCGACGAGCGCGTGGCTCGCCGCTCGACGTTCGTAAACGGTCCTTCCAAAAACGGTGCGTCGACGGCTCAGCTCAGCGGGAGGACCGTCGAGAACAGCACGGTGAAGGCGAAGCCGAACACCGAGACGAGCGTCGTCGCGACGCTCCACGTCTTGAGGGTCTCGACCTGCGTGAGCCCGCCGAGCTCCTTGATGATCCAGAAGCCGCTGTCGTTGTACCACGAGAAGGTCGTCGCGCCCGCGCCGATCGCCATCACGAGGTAGGCGGCGTTCGGCTCGAACCCGCCGGCGAGCGGGGCGACGATCCCGGCGGTCGTGAGGATCGCGACGGTGGCCGACCCCTGCACGATGCGGACCGCGGTCGCGATCACCCACGCGGTGACGAGGATACCGAGCCCGAACCCGCTGAGGATGCCCGCGATGTACTCACCGATGCCCGCGGCGGCGAGCATCGCGCCGAACGCGCCACCCGCGGCGGTGATCGCCGCGATGTTCCCACCGCTCTGGAGCGCCTGCGTGAGCTCCTCGCCCCAGTCGGTCCGGTCGAGGGAGCTCTCGCGGAAGTAGGTGATCGCCGCCACGACCGCCGCGAGCGTCAGCGAGAGGTTCACGTCGCCGATGAAGCTCATGACCGCGCCGAGCTGGCCACCGACGCCGAAGATGTTGCTCGCGGTGGTGTTCGCCCCGATGAAGCCGACGGCGATGACGATCGGCAGGAGGGACTCGACGATCCCCGGCAGCCGGTCGGTCGACTTCGAGCTCATCGTCTCGAGCTCGTCGGTCGTCATCCCCATCGAGTCCCGGAGCGGGATGTCCATCCGGCTGTTGATCCACTTCCCGAAGCCGATGCTGACGAACGCGGCGGTCGGGAGCCCGACCAACAGCCCGACCACGATGGTCGTCCCGAGGTTCGCGCTGAGCTGGTCCGCGGCCGCGAGCGGGCCGGGCGTCGGCGGCACGAACCCGTGGGTGACGACCCCTGCACCGGCGACGGCGATGAGATAGAGCGTGTAGTTGTCCTCCATTCGCGCCGCCGCGGTACGCGCGAGCGGCGTCAGGAGGTAGAGGACGTTGTCGAAGAAGACCGGGATCGCGATCACGAAACTGCTGCCGAACAGCGAGTACTCGGCCCGGTCCCGTCCGGTAAGCGACTCGAACCCACGGACGATCCGCTGGGCGGCCCCGCTTTCGGTCATCGACTTCCCGATGATCGCCGCCATCAGGATCGGGATCCCGATACCGACCATGTTCTCACCGAACGCCTCCGCGATCCGCGTCGGGACGTTCCCGAGCGCGACCTGTGGCGCGACCAGTCCGACGGCGAACGCGGCGATTATCAGCCCGAGAAACGCCGGGACGTCAAGCCACGCCAACAGGAGGATGACGATGATCGTGCCGACGAGCAGCGCCAGGAGCGGCGCTGGAACGATACCCGTTTGGAGTAGCCCGGATCCTACCTCGTTAATATCCATCAACGACGGTTCTACACAACCCCTATTTAAATCTGTGATCGACGCTCGGGACGGCGGAAAAATCATGCGCTATTCATGTAAAATGAAAAATCCGATCCGCCGAGCCGCCGTGAAGGGTCGATCGAGCCTCCGTCGCGGCCCCTTCGTTGAGGACGGCGGGCGAGCGTGTGCAAACGGGTCAGCCGTCGGACCCCGAAGGGGCCGCTACCCCTCCTCGTGGAGGAGATACCGTCGCGCTGCTGCGACGGTCAGAGGGAGTTCGACCGTGTCGAGGATCCCCTCGAAGAGCCGTACCGTCGCCGGCGGCCGGAGCCCGTTCTCGGCCAACAGCGACCCGTCCGTCAGAACGTCCCGAACGGAGCCGTCCGCGACGACGGTGCCGTCCCGTCCGATGACGATCACGCGCTCGGCGACTTCGGGGACGGCGTCGAGCGACGGCGTGAACAGCACCACGGTCCCCTCGTGGTCGGTCACCAGCTGTCGGATTCGCTCCCCGTAGTGGGCATCGACGGCACCGAACGGTTCGTCGAGCAGGAGGGCGTCGGGGTCGAACGCGAGCACGCTCGCGAACGCCGCCCGCTGCTTCTCGCCGCCCGAAAGCCGAAACGGCGGTCGGTCCAGCAGCCCACGAAGTCCGAGCTCGTCAGCGAGCGCCGCCACTCGCCGGTCCGCCGTCTCCAGTGGCATCCCGAGCTGTGCCGGGCCGTATTCGAGGTCCTCGCGAACGGTGGTGTTGAAGAGGTAGTCGTTCGGGTCCTGGAGTAGCACGCCGAGTCGGTCCCTGACTGCTTCGGGGTCGGTCGTCTCACCGAAGTACTCCACCGTCCCGACGGACGGCTCGACGAGTCCGCCGAGGAGAAGCTGGAGCGTGCTCTTGCCCGACCCGTTCGCGCCGACGACCGCGACCCGTTCGCCCGCCTCGATGGCGAGCGTCACGTCCCGGATCGCCGTCGTTCCGTCCGGATACTCGTGTGTCAGCTCCCGCGCCTCGATCACGGGCCCCACCGTATCACCCCCGACCCGACGACGGCGACGACGGCCAGCGCGACCAGCGCGTAGTCGGCGCGGTCGAGGGTTCGCGACCGGCCGTAGGGAGATGGGGGGCGAGCACCGCCGCGGGCCCGCATCCCGCGGCCGACGCGTTCGCCACGGTCGAGGGTTCGCAGCAGGAACGTGCTCGCGATCCCGCGTGCGTCGCGCCAGCCATCACGGAGGCCCGAGTCGCCGGTCGTCCGGCTGTTCCGCGCCAGTATCAGCCGTTGTAGTTCGTCGAAGAACAGAAAGAGGTACCGATAGGTGACGGCGATGGTCCAGACGAGCGCGACCGGGACCCGAAGTTCCCGCATCGCCGCGACCACGGCCGAGAACGGGGTCGTCATCACGACCAACGACAGGAGGGCGACGCCGACGCCGACACGCAGCGTGAACAGGACGACGTACGCGACGCCTGCCTCGGTGACGGTCACGCCGACCACCTCCACGAGTGGGTCGCCTGGAAGCAGTACGATCTGCGGGAGGACGACGAGCGCGGAGACGAGCGGGACGACCGCCGAGCGCGCGAGGAGCCGACGCAGCGGGACGGCGGACAGCCGCGCGAGCGCGACCGTCACGAGCCCGAGCGCGACCACGACCGCGAGCGTTCGCGTGAGCATCGTGGCCAGCGCGAGCCCCGTCATCGAGAGAAGCGAGACACGGGGGTCGCGGCGCTGTAAGAAACCGTCGTCGGCCGCGACCCGTTCGGCGGCGAAGACGGCTCGGAGCGCGGTCGTGATCGTTTCGACGGACGCCGCGACGACCCCGGTCACCGTTCGAGGAGCCGACCGATCCCGACGGCGACGCCGAGAGTCAGCGCCGTCCCGACGAGCGCCGAGACCAGCGTACCGAGCGGCGCGCCGAGACCCGGGACCGCGTAGTCAGGGAGGAACCCGGCGTGGAGCGTGACGGCGGCATCGCCAGCACCCGTCGCCTCGGCGGCGTTCTCGAGCGGCTCGGCGTAGCCGACGGCCCCCGATGCCCACCCGAAGACCGGTGCCAAAAGGACGAGAACGAGGATACCAAGACACGCCCGGCGAACCCACGGGTTCGTTCGGACGGCGCTCACAGGTCCACCTCCGGCGAGACCGGTTCGTCCGCGAACCGTCCGAGGACGAGGTCCGGTCGGGCGTTCACGACGGAGCCGTAGACGGCGGCCGTGATCGCCCCCTCGACGAGTCCCAGCAACGCGTGGCCGACGACCATGACGGGAACGGTCACACCGAGTTCGTAGGCGAACGCCGACGAGGCACCGACGGCGACCCCGACCACGAGCGCCGAGACCGTGATCGCCGCCCAGCCGGCCACGAACGCCGCGCCGTTCTCGTGCACCCCTCGCAGGAGCCGGAAGAGCACGTAGCCAACGAGTACGTCGACTACGGCCATCGTGAAGAGGTTCGCGCCGAGCGCGATGATGCCGCCGTCGCCGAAGACGAGCGCCTGGATCGTGACGACGGCCGTCATGGCGAGGACCCCGAGGTACGGCCCGAGGAGGATGCCGGCGAACGCACCGCCGACGAAGTGGGCGCTGGTTCCGCCGGGGATCGGCCAGTTCAGCATCTGGGCGGCGAAGATACCGGCCGCCACGACGCCGAGCAACGGGGTCCGCTCGTCACCGAGCTCGCCGCGAGCACGGACGACCGCGACACCGACCGCCATCCCCGTTCCGAGCCAGAGGAGGCCCGCCACCCAGGGGTCGAGAAACCCATCCGGAATGTGCATTCGTACCCGCACCCACCCGCAGCACGGCGATAATACTTTTGGTCGCCATCGTAATACTGGATGGTGTGACATCATTTCGACATCGCAGCACCCAGCGACCGACCGGCTGCTCGGGAGGCGTCGGGTCGTGAGCGAGGAGATCGAGCGGATGAGCGTCACGCTCCCGCCGAGCCTCCTCGACGAGTTCGACACCGTCGTGGACGTCGGCGAGTACGACAGCCGGTCCGAGGCGACGAGGGACGCCCTCCGCGCGTTCGTCACCGAGTTCAACCAGCAGACCGACCTCTCCGGAGCGCTCAGTGGGACGGTGGTCGTGCTCTACGAACACGACCACAGCGGTGTGAGCGACGCGATGACCGAACTCCAGCACGACTTCACCGAGACGATCATCGCGGTCCACCACGTCCACCTCAGCGACCACCTCTGTCTGGAGTCGATCGCGGTCGACGGAACCGGGGACCGGATCGAGGCGTTGCTGTCCCGGATCCGCCCGCTGAAGGGCGTCCACCAGGTCAAACTCACCGTCGTCGAGGCGGACCGATAGCGACGGGGTAGTGAGAATATGCCGTCTCCGGACGGCCTCGAACGACTACTCGTCGTCGATGATGCGATAGATCTTGATCCCGCTCCGTTTTCCGACGGGTGTCCGCGACCCGGGTCTGAGGAAGTAGTGGTCGTCAGTGAGGTCGATTGTGTACTCCCCACCGGCGTCGTAGGCCTTGAACTTCCCCGGTTCGAGGGTTTCGAGCGTCTCCACGGTGTCCACGAGTTCGGTTTTCTCGCTGTCGAAAGGTTGCATTGAAGTCCTCTATCGGTGTCACGGCCTTTAAGATACTGGTCCCTGGCCCGTCGGTCGTCCGCGACGCGCCGTCGGTCAGTCGTCCGTCGCGGGGTCGTGGAGGACGAACTCGATCCGATCGACGTTCGCGCCCTTCGAGGTCCGGTTGATGATCTCGATCTCGCCGAGTTCGGCCAGCGAGTCGACGTGGGTGCCGCCGCAGGGACAGACGTCGATGTCGCCGATCGAGACCGCCCGGAGCGGGTCGACGCTCTCGGGGATCAGGTCGAGGTTGGTCCGGCCCTCGGGCGTCTCGTCTTCGAGCGCCGCCCGCGACCGGTTCTCCTTTCGGACGGGTAAGTCGCGCGCGATGAGGTCGTTCGCGCGCTTCTCGATCGCCCGGAGGTCGGACTCGTCGAAGTCCGCCGGTTCGAAGTCGATCCGGGCGTGGTCGGGGTAGACCTGATTGCCCGCCGTGCTCGCGTCGTAGTCGTCGAGGACGACCTTCGAGACGACGTGCTGGGCGGTGTGGTATCGCATGTGGGCGTGGCGACGGTCCCAGTCGAGTTCGCCGTGGACCGCGGTTCCCGCTTCGGGGACGTCCCCGTCAAGTTCGTGTCGGATCTCGCCGTGGTCCTTGCGGACGTCGACGACGTGTGCCTCGCCGCCGTCCCACGAGAGCGTCCCGTGGTCGGGCGGCTGGCCGCCGCCCTCCTTGTAGAACAGCGTCCGGTCGAGCACGACGCTCGGGCCCGCGTCGTCGGCGGCGACGACCTCGGCGTCGAACGTGCGCTGGTACTCCCCGGCCGGGAGGTAGAGCTCCTCGGTCATGACCCCGATCCGCACCGGATAAGTATGGGTGTTCGCTCTCGAACGGGGTGCTCGTGGCCAGGGGTCTGACGGCCGTCTGACGGGGTTTTATATACCCATCTTTCCACACGGGAGTATGTCGCGTCGTTACCCGGGTACGGGGTCGTCGCGGGTCCCCGTTGTCGGGGCCCTCGGACGCACTGATTCGGTCGATCGAGCCAGCGTCGTCGGCAGCGCACCGGTGATCGCCGGCACGGGATTCGTGCTGAGCCGTGCGGTCGCCATGGTCGTCGCCGGCGGCTCGGGGCTGACGTTCCTCTGGGGACTGGTCATCGGCCTCGGGTTCGCCACCGCCGGCGTCGTGGTGCTGGCGTCGAGCGAACGAACCGGCGACCGGATGGGACCCGGTCGGTCGCCAGTCGAGCGGATCCCGCTCACGACCGCCGGCGGCGTGCTGTTGCTCTCGCTGCTCACCGGCGTCGTGCTCGGCACCGTACTCTGAACGCCCGCGACGGTCGTGGCTCGGGCCGTCCTCGCCACCGAAACCCGTGAATTTTTAACGGTGCGGCGTATCTCGACGCCAGTGACAACGGCGGGACCGACGACGGACGAGACGACGATGCGCTGGTGAGAGATGGGAACCGTGTTCTTCGAACCCGACGCCGAAGGCGGACTCGCGGTGGTGGACCCGGTGGAGCGACACCGATACGTGCTCTCGACACCGGAGTCGGTCACACCCGAAGTCGCCGAAACGGAGTCGTTCGAACGCCCGGTCGAGGCCGCCGTCTCGGTCCGCACCAGTTCGTTCTCGCTGCCGAACATCGTACTCGCCACCGTCCGTGACGGAAACGACGTGGTCGCCCACGCCGAACACTTCGCGGACGAACACCTGCCTGAGGGAACCTACAGCATCGAACTGAGCGCCCCGATAAAACTCTACTTCGTGGTCGAGAGCTCGGTGGACCTGACCGCCAACGCCGAACGGATGTCGGTCGAGTTCGGCGAGGAAGTCGACGTATTGGTGGGCGCGCGCTCACACCACGACCAACCGGCGGCGACGGTAACGACGACGTCGGAGCCGGCGCACATGATGCAAGCGATTTCGACGTTCGGCTCGGCGCTCAAGGCTACCAGCCCCGAGCGCTCCTATCCCACGCTTCGGGGCCACCCGCCCACGGTCGAACTCGGCGAGGAACTCGACCTCGCGGGGCTCGAACCGCCCGAAACCGGCGTGACGATCGAGGTTCCGGCGGACTGCCGGTCGGTGTTCGTGGTCGCGCCGCTGGCGTACTACCTCGGTGCGCGGGTAGTCCCGGGCGAGACTCCACATGTTCGGACCGAGACGGGGTTCGAATACTCCTTGGACGGTCCCGCCGGCTTCGAGACCACCGTCGAACGCACCCTCAAGCGCGCCTTCTTCCTCGACTGTCTCTGCCGGTCCGAGGGCCGGTCGCCGGTCGACCTCCACGAGCGGTCGGCGCTGGAGTCGACGCTGGGACTCGATTTCGGGGCGCTCTACGACCGTCCGCTGGCGGCCCGGCTCGAAGCCGCTCTCGACATCCCCTACGAAACCATCGAGCCACACCTTCCCCAGTGGAAGCTCACCGCCCACGTCGAGCCAACCCCCGACAGCGTCGAGATGCTCCCCTTCCTCGTCGACGACCTCGCCGTCGTTCGGTCGCCGCACACCCACGAGGTCGCGGTCTCGAACGTCTGGGCCGCCACGCTCGACGAGTTCCTTCGAGGGAGCCGTTCCGAGACGAGCCGAGGCGTCGCCGCCAGCTCTACCGACCCTCCGCAGTTCGTCCGGCTCGCGGCGGCGGACTCGCTCGAACAGGCGTGGGTCGGCGACGGCACGCCGCTGGGGGCGAGCAAGGCCACGACCGAAGCGCATCGGAACCGCCTCGACCGAACGCCGACCGAGGGCGACAGCACCGTGCGAGTGGTCTGCAACGATGCCGAGATGGGCGAGGAGCAGGGGCTAGTCGATACGATCTACGGCGACCGCGACCTCCCGTTCGACGTCGCCGTCGAGCACGACCTCACCGTCGACGAACTCCGCGAGGCCCTCGCGGAGCGAACCGACCTCCTCCACTACATCGGCCACATCGACGGGACCGGTTTCGAGTGTCTCGACGGGGCGCTCGACGCCGCGACGCTGGACTCGGTCGGGGTCGACGCCTTCCTGCTCAACGCCTGTCAGTCCTACGAGCAGGGGATGAGCCTGATCCGGAAGGGTTCCATCGGTGGCATCGTCACCCTCTCGGACGTCCTGAACCGGAACGCGGTGGCGATGGGCCGGGCGTTCGCGGGGTTGCTCAACGCCGGCTTCCCGCTGCGGGCCGCCCTCGAGATCGCCCGCGACGAGATCATCGTCGGCGGCCAGTACCTCGTGGTCGGGGACGGTGGATTCACCATCGCTCACGCCGAGAGCGGGACGCCGAACCTCTACGTGGCCGAGCGGGCGGACGACGGGCTCCGGGTCGAACACCGGACCTACCCGACGGCCGAGCGCGGGATGGGGAGCCTTTTCGTCCCCTGCGTCGACGGCGAGAGCGAGTACCACCTCTCGTCGGGGACGGTCAGGACGTTCGAGTGCACGGTCGCCGAGCTCGAACGGGTGCTGGCGGCCGAGGGGGTCCCGGCGAAGGTCGACGGCGACCTCCACTGGGACGGCCGGTTCGTGGCGGCCGACTACGGGCCCGAGTAAGTACAGCTGTTGGCCGCCGCGGGGTCTCGTCGCGCGAGCGCCGTGGTCGGTTCGACACCGGACTGGGAACGGGCTCCCGACACCGACCCTCGTTCGTCCGACATAACGGGCGGAGCGACGACCAACGGATTCATAAGCGTTGTTGATCCTTTCGAACAGGATCCCCCGTGGTCCCCGAGGGCGAACGGGCGGTTTTTGTCCGAAATTTATGCACGATTCGGGTTACGGTTCCGGAAAATTCGGGCATTTCAGACCGGGATGGCCAGTGAAATTAAATACCGCGAACGCCTAGCGGTCAGTCGCATGAGTTCCCAGAATCTGATAGAGACGGACGTTGCGAACATCTACCGCGCCGCGCTCGCCGACGCGGCCGGCGAGTCGTTCGTGGTCGCGGCGTCGGCGACGTCGGTCGAACGCCTGGTGTCGGTGCTCGACGACCTCGACGACCCGCCGACGGTCCGGCTGTTCGCCCGCGAGGACACGTTGAAGACGGTGATGGACGACTTCATCGTGGCCAGCACCGCCGCCGACCTCATCGAGAACGAAACCCTCTCGCTCCGCATCGCCGATGGCGACGGCATGAGCCCGCTGGTGATCACCGAGGGGACGGTGTTCTCGGTCGTCACCGCGGGTGGACGGGTCGCCGGGCTCGCCACCGACGACGAGACGTTCAGCGAGACCGCCCGCGAGGAGTACGCGGACGCGTGGGCTGACGCCGCCCCCTACACGCTCCGGACCCCGCCGCTCTCACGTGTGCGAGCGACGATGGAGGAGTCATTCGGCCCCGAGATGGTGACCGATTTCGACGGGGTGCTGGCCTCGCTCGACACCGCACGCGGCGGCGACGACGGGCTCGACGAGGTCACGATCAGTCTGCTCGTCGCGGCGAAGAACGAGGAGCTGCTCTACGACATCTCGAAGTGGGGCGAGGACACCGGCGTGGCGAGCAAGGCGACGTTCTCGCGAACCAAGACCCGGCTCGAAGAGATGGACCTGATCCACACCACGAAGGTCCCGATCGACGTCGGTCGACCACGGCTCCGGCTCCTGCTCGGCGACGAGCGCCTCGCCGACGCCGACGCCGACGAACTCGCGTCGGTCGCCGGGGGGCTCCTCTCGGCGAACGGTGCGGCCGCCTGAGGTCCGTTCTCGACTGGCTACCCGAGTACGACCGGGATCCCGAAGACGACCACCAGCCCGACCAGCAGCACCGCGAACCCGATCCCCGCCGCCCGCGCCGAGAACGGGCTCATCGGGGCGGTCTCCCGGGGGTCGTCCGCCGCGTTCGAGGCCAGTCCGCCGCCGGTGGTCGTCGTCATGTTGTCGTCCATGCCGGGGGCGAGGGGTGGGGGGAGTAAGTGCTTCGCGGTGACGGCAGGGCTTTTACCGCCGGTCGCCGACCATCCGGTATCGAATGCTGACAAAGCGCATCATTCCCTGTATCGACGTCGACCTCGACGAGGACGGCGAGCCAGCGGTCTACACCGGCGTGAACTTCGAGGACCTGACCTACTCCGGCGACCCAGTCGAGATGGCTCGGAAGTACAACGCCGCCGGCGCGGACGAGTTCGTCTTCCTCGACATCACCGCCTCGGCCGACGGCCGCGCGACGATGCTCGACGTCGTGTCACGGGTGGCCGACGAGGTGTTCATCCCCCTGACCGTGGGCGGCGGTATCCGGACTCGGGACGACATCAAGGAGACGCTTCGGGCGGGGGCGGACAAGGTCTCGATCAACACAGCGGCGCTCGACAGACCCGAACTCATCACGGAGGGGGCGGCGGCCTTCGGGAACCAGTGTATCGTGATCTCGGTCGACGCCCGTCGACGGTTCGACGGCGAGGGCGACCACTACACGACCGTGGACGGCGAGTCGTGCTGGTTCGAGTGTACGGTGAAGGGCGGGCGCGAGGGCACCGGTGTCGACGTCGTGACGTGGGCGCGCGAGGCCGAGGACCGAGGGGCGGGCGAACTGTTCGTCAACTCGATCGACGCCGACGGCACGAAGGACGGCTACGACGTTCCGCTCACGCGAGCGGTCTGTGAGACCGTCTCGACACCGGTGATCGCCTCATCGGGCTGTGGTGGCCCCGGCGACATGGACGAGGTGTTCACCGAAGCGGGCGCGGACGCCGCGCTCGCGGCCTCGATATTCCACTTCGGCGAGTACTCCATCGGGGAGGTCAAGGAGTACCTCGCCGACCACGACGTTCCGGTCCGGCGTTAGCGGTCCATCCGCATCGTCGAACGCTGGATCGAGTCATGCCGACTCACTCGGTCAGCGGGAGCACGATCCCGAACAGCAGCACCGAGAGGAAGGCGACGACGATCCCGAGCGCCTCGCTGTCGACCAGTAGCTGTTCCTCCCAGCCGGGGAACGGACCGACGAGCGGTTGGAGGAGGACCAGCCCGAGGACGCCGAGCGCGAACAGCCCGACGCCGAGGCCGAAACCGCCTTTCGTGAGCCGTTCGTAGTCGAGGTCGCCGTAGCGCGCCATCGTGTGGGGACCACGACCGCTATCGAATATAGTCGTTTCGTCGCGAAACACGATGGCTTTGCATCGGGGCGGGGTCGAGGTGTTCGTGTTCGAAGCCCTCATCGGCACTGCCGCCGACGCGGGGACCGTCGCGGTGCGGGCGGTCGGCGTCGTTCTACATCGTCCCGGGGAACCGCCGGAGCCGTGCGTAGACGACCACTCCGAGCCCGAGGCCGGCGGCGACGCCGGCGAGGAAGACGAGTTCGTTCATGCGGGCGGCGGTCCCGTTCGGGTGTCCTCGACCGAGCGAAGCTTCGATTCGCCGCAGCTCGGACAGCCGCTCGCACCGATCCGGTATCGGTTCCCGCCGCCGTCGAGCGCGGTGATACAGAACTCGCCGCAGTCGGAACACTGCATCAGGTCTCGTCTCATACCCGACACACGCGGCTCGGTACTAAGGGGGCGAGCCATCCCCGTCCCGAAAGTGGAAGTGCTGGAGGGAACGGGGACGGCACGGACGAACCCGACGGATGGCTACAACGCCGGATAAGACGGCGGTGGTCGTCCCACGAGCGATGCCGTTCGTCACATGGAAGCGGCGTGAATGTGGTCCAGATTTCTCTGAGAGAGTCTCTTTGCCACTATATCGCCACTTTCAGCGGGACGGTGTTCACTTTCACTCCGGCGTTGCCGCCGGCTTATCCCGCCGGATCCCCTCGTGTGATCCAATGAGCACGACCACATCGTACGACGACGCGCTCGCGACGCGGCCGTTCAAGCACGCGATCGACAGGCGCGACCGGCGGGCGCTCTCCGAGCGGCTGGTCGTCCTCGAACACGGGCCAGACATCTACGAGGTCTACAGCGAGGACGGCACCGAGTACCTCGTGGACATCCGAACCCCGTCGTGTACCTGTCCGGACTTCATGTACCGCGAGGCTGATTGCAAGCACATCCGTCGCGCCCGGATCGAAGCCGGCGAGCACGACCTCGACTCGCTCGCCGCGACGGTCGAGGAAACCATCGGGAAACTCGACGACCACATCGCGAACCTCGCCGCGCAGCGTGCCGAGCTCGTGCGTCTCCAGCGCGACATCGAGCGGTTCGCTGACGACGCCTAAACCAGTCTCCGGCGTCTTCACCACCGATTCGACGGCGACGGCCGGGTCCGGCTACAGACCGCCGCCGGTGATCGCGCCGATCACGCTCTGGGCCGAGGAGACCCCGAGCACGACCGAGAGGACCACGAGCACGGCACCGACGGCGTTCAGCGCCGGCCCGTTCGTGTGCTCGCCCAGCAGGCCCGTGCTGTTCGCCGCCCAGACGAGACAGACCGCGGTGATCGGGAGACCGATCACCCCGTTGAGCGCCGGGAACAACACGATCATGTCCACGACACTCAACCCGAAGAAGGCCGCCACAAGCGGCGAGAGCGCGCTGACCCCGATACCGACGATGTAGACGATCCGGAAGAGCCGGTCGTCACTGTCCACGTCCCGTCCGGTGGCCTGCGGGATGATGTACGCGGGCGTCCACATGATGGGGACGATGCTGTTGAACGCCGCGACGATCGCCCCGACGAGGAAGAGGACCAGCGCCCAGTCGCCGAGAACGTCGGCCAGCGCCCGTCCGGGCGTGATGAACGTCGCTATCTCCGTGATCCCGGCCGGCCGGAGCACCGCCGCCGTCGCGATCACGATCGCCATCGTGACGACCCCGCCGATGGCGTAGCCGACACCGAGGTCCAGTCGCATCGTCGGGATCGCCGACTCGTCGGTCCACCCCTTCTCCCGAACCAGGATCGATTCGAGGAAGAAGTTGGGCCAGAGCGCGGTCGTCCCGAGGATGCTCGCGACGAGCGTGAGCGCGCCGATGTCGGGGATCCCGGGCACGAACCCGCCGGCGACGCCACCGATGGAGGGACCGCTCCCGACCGCGACGACGACGTAGGCGATCAACAGCCCGAACATCATCGTGATCATGACCTTCTCGACCGCGTCGTAGCCGAGAATGCCGACGACGATCGCGAGGACCCCGCAGGCGACCGCGATCGGCTGCCACTGGATCGCCCCGCCGAGCAGTACGGAGATCCCCTCGCCGACGGCGGCCGTGAGCGCGAGCCCCCACGCGATACAGCCGACCGAGAGCACGAGCGCGAGCGCCGTCGCTACCGGCGTGCCGACCCGCTCGTGGATGAACGTCATCAGCGGTTTGCCGAAGATCCCGAGGCGCGCGCTGATGTACTGGGCGATGAACCCGAGGACCACCGCCCCCACGACCGCCCAAAGCAACGCGTAGCCGTACTGGACCCCGGCCGAGCTCGCGATGAAGACCGAACCGGACCCGAAGTAGCTCGCGACCATCACGAACGCGAGACCGTATTTGTCGAAGAAGTCACCGCCGGGAACCCCGTCGATCCCGGCCTCCGTGTTTTCACTCATGCTACGTATATTAATTTTTCACTGTCATATTCGGTCGAGCGATACTGCTGGCGACCGTCGACGACGAGATATGGATAACGTATATCTGACGAAGTAGGACGGTACTGATAAGCGCACTGTTTGCGAGCGACGGTACTCAGCGGGTATGTGGACGGTGTATACCGGTTTCGGCGAACGGAGCGCTACTTTCGTGGACGAACGCCGGTCTTCGTGAGCCGATACGGTGTGGCGACCATGGGCCTCCGGTAGCGTTCGCGGAGGTGGTCAACGATCCGATGTTTCGTGCTGCTGTTCAGTTCGGTCAGGTGGTTTCGGAGCCGGGTCATGGGTCAGTTTCCGCGCACGATGCGAGTTCGTCCTGGTACTTGGATGTTTTGGCGGCACCCGGGGACGGCGCGGATCTCGCCGAGTCTACAGCACGAGCGTGGGTGCGACGAGAACCAGAACGCCGCCGAGCGCCACCTTCAACCGTGCGGGGTCGACGAAGTGGGCGACCTTCCAGCCGACGAGTACACCCGCGAGCAGCGGAACACCGACCAGAAGGGCGAGCGGGCCCGAGATGGCTCCCTGGGCGAGGTAGCCGAGCGCGGCGAACGTCGCGATGAACACGCCCTGGGCCTGGGCGACCGCGACGGCGCTCAACATCGGCACGCCGAGCAACACGAGCGCTGGAACGGCGATCACCGGGCCGCCGACGCCGAGGAGGCCGCTGAATCCCCCGAGCACCGCGCCGACCACGACGTAACCCGTCCGGCCGGCGGTCGTTTCAAGGTCCAGCGAGTAGACCGCGCTCAGTCCCCGGAGCTCCCGGTAGACGATGACGAGCCCCGCGATCCCGGTGAGCAGACCGAGCAGCACGCCGAACAGGTCGCGGGAGACCGAGCCGTTCAGCCACGCGCCGACCACGGCCCCACCGATGCTCCCGCCACAGAGCAGCCCGGTCAGTGAGAGCCGCTCCCTGGAGAGTTCGCCGGAGCGAACGTAGGCGGCGGTTCCGACCACCCCGGTGGCGATGAACGCGACCTGGACGGTGCCGGCGATGACGTCCGAACCGATGTCGGTGAGCGTGTAGAGCGCGATCGTGAGGAAGATCCCGCCGGGTCCGATCGCCGTGATGCCGACACCCGAGGCGAACGCGACGAGGACGAGCCCGACGGTCAGTCCGAGCCCGAGCCACACCACCGAACTAATCACGGTCGATTCGAGGACCGGTCTCGACGCGGATGAAGGGCCGGATCCGGTGACGTGGACCCGTCGTGACCGCCGGCCGTTCGGCGTTCGACACCGCTCAGGCCGTCCCGTCGGGAACGACGAGTTTCTTGAGTCCCTCGGTGTTGCCCATCCGCTCGAACGCGCCCGCCAGCCCGTCGAGCCCGATCTCCTCGGTGACGAGCGGGTCGACGTCGATCCGGTCGTTCCGGAGGAGCGTCACCGCGCGCTCGAAGGATTCCTGGGTCAGCGCGAACGTCCCGACCATGCTGACCTCGTCGAAGTAGAGGTCGAACGGCGAGAACTCCATCGTGGCGTCCTGTGGCGGAACGCCGGCGACCAGCGTGCGCCCGCCCTTGCCGGTCATCGCGCGGGCCTGTTCGATCGTCGCCGTCTGCCCGACGACCTCCGCCGCGACGTCGACCGGCCCGTCGACCGCCGTGACCTGCTCGACCGCGTCGCCGTCGGCGGGGTCGATCGCGTGGTCGGCCCCGAGTTCGAGCGCGAGTTCCCGACGACCGGCGTCGAGCTCCGAGACGATGATCTCCCCGGCACCGGCGATCCGGAAGCTCTGGACCATGAGGAGGCCGATCGGGCCCGCACCGATGACGGCCACCGCGTCGCCGGTCGTGAGGTCCGCTCGGTCGACGGCGTGGACACAGCACGCGAGCGGTTCGGCGAGCGCGGCCGTTCGGACCGGGAGGTCGCCGCAGTCGACGACGACCGACGCCGGGGCGGCGACGTACTCGGCGAACGAACCGTCCCGAATGGTGTTGCCGGCCCCACCGATCGAGGTGTTGTCCGCACAGAGGTTCGTCTCGCCGCGCTTGCACGCCGGACAGGCGTTGCAGGGGACCGTCGGATTGAGCGTGACACGGTCGCCGACGGCGACGGTCGTGACGTTCCCGCCCACCTCGACGACCTCGCCCGCGGTCTCGTGGCCGAGCACGAGCGGTGTCGGGGCCTCGAACGAGCCGTGGTACATGTGGTAGTCGGTCATGCAGACGCCGCACGCGCCCACCCGGATCAGTACGTCGTCGTTGGCGACGGTCGGGCGCGGGCGGTCCTGAACCTCGACCTCGCCGACCGCCGTGAGCACCGACGCACGCATCCGCTCCGCTCGCCCGTCGTCCGAATCGGTGTCGGTATCGGTGTCGTTCATGCGACCACCACAGCCACGAACGACTTCCGACTTTCGCTGATCGTCATCATCGAACCACGGAGTGACTCTGGCCGTTCACCTTCGTCACACGTGGCCGGTCGGGCGATCCGACGGCGCGATGGTCGTGACCGAACGCTCCACCGGCATCGTTGAGACGACATCACTGCGCAACGGCGTCCAGCCCTCGTTCGACGTCCGCCACCAGGTCCGCGCTCCGTTCGATGCCGACGCTGAGCCGGACGAGGCCGGCGTCGATCCCGGCCGCGTCGAGTTCGGTGGGGGCGAGGTCCTGGTGGGTCATCGCCGCGGGGACCTCGATGAGGCTCTCGACCCCGCCGAGGCTCTCGGCGATCGTGATGGTCGAGAGCGCCGCGACGAACGCGACCGCGTCCTCGACGCCGCCCGCGAGCTCGAACGACAACATCCCGCCGAAGTCGGCCATCTGTTCGGCGGCGACCTCGTGGCCGGGGTGAGAGGCGAGCCCCGGATAGTGGACCCGTTCGACGGCGTCGTGGCCGTCGAGCAGGTCGGCGAGGAGCGCCGCGTTGTGGCAGTGGCGGTCCATCCGCGCGCCCAGGGTCTTGATCCCCCGCCGAATCAGGAACGCCTCGAACGGGCCAACGATCGCACCGCGGGTGTACTGGATCCGCCAGATCCGCTCGGCGAGCGCGTCGTCGTCGGTCGCCACCGCGCCAGCGATGGCGTCGGAGTGGCCACCCAGATACTTCGTGAGCGACTCGACGACGAGGTCCGCGCCGAGCTCGACCGGGCGCTGGAGGGCGGGCGACGCGAACGTGTTGTCGACCGCGAGGAGGGCGTCGACCTCGTGGGCGATCGCCGCCGTCGTCTCCAGGTCCGTAACCCGGAGGAGCGGGTTCGTCGGGCTCTCGGCGTAGACGAGCGCCGTCTCCTCCCTGACCGCCTCGCGAACCGCTTCGGGGTCGGTGACGTCGACGTAGCTCACCTCGATCCCGTAGCGCGGGTAGAACTCGGCGAGCAGGTCGTAGGTCTCGGCGTAGAGGCTGTTGCCCGCGACGACGTGGTCGCCCGCCGAGAGCAGGGAGAAGACCGCGTCGATCGCCGCCATGCCGCTGGCGAACACCCGTGCGTGGGCCGCGCCTTCGAGGTCCGCCACTACCGCTTCGAGGTCGGCCCGCGTCGGGGCCGCCATCCGCGAGTAGCGGTACTCGCCGCGCTCGCTCGGCGAGTCGTACCGGTAGGTCGCGTTGGCGTAGATCGGCGTCACCAGCGCGTCGTTCGTCTCGCGCTCGCCCGCGTGGATCGAGGCCGTGTCGAGTCGGTCGTCGTCGCCCGTCATTCGCCCGTCACGGTCTCCCGCTCGATTCGCTCGTTCTCCATCCCCGCCCTCGCTCGTCGAGTGGTCGCGAACCGAACCGTCGTCGTCAGTCGTTTCGTCGTTTCACAGGCCATACACGGCGACGTATTCGGCATCCGGCAAAATCGTTGTGTTCGGCGCGAGCTCGACCCCTGAGACGAGTCGGTTCCCGAGTCCGGCCTCTCACGCGGTGAACAGCCGGCGGGGGAACTCCGCGAGGGTCTCGACGCCCGTCGCGGTCACCCGGAACGTCTCGCTGAGCTCGACACCGAACTCGTCGAACCAGAGGGCCGGAATAGTGTGAAAAGTCATGTCCTCCTCCAGCACCGTCTCGTCGCCCGGTCGGAGGCTGGCGGTGTGTTCGCCCCAGTCCGGTGGGTAGCCGAGCCCGACCGAGTACCCGATGCGGTCGGCCTTCTCGATACCGTGCTTCGCGACCTCCTCGCGCCAGGCCTCCTCGACGGTCTCGCAGGTGACGCCGGGTTTGACCGTATCGAGCGCGGCCTCCAGCCCGTCGACGACGATCGTCGCGGTCTCGGCGATCTCGTCGGGTGGGTCGCCGACGAACGTCGTTCGGGCGAGGGGCGAGTGGTAGCGGTGGCGACAGCCCGAGAGTTCGATGACGACGGGGTCACCCTCCGAAAACGGCTCGTCTGTCCAGGTCAGGTGGGGTGCACCCGTGTAGTCACCGGAGGGCAGCAGCGGGACGATCGAGGGATAGTCCCCGCCGTAGTCCTCGGTGCCGTCGATCAGTGCCCCGTAGATGGCCTCGACCGCCTCGTACTCCGGGACGCCTTCCTCGATGGCGTCGAGCCCCGCTTCCATCGCGTTCTCGGAGATCCGGGCGGCCTGGCGCATGTACTCCAACTCCTGTTCGGATTTCGTCACCCGGACCCAGTTGACCAGCAGCGTGGCGTCCGTGAACTCGGCCTCGGGGAGTTGCTCCTGAAGCCGGGTGTAGGACTTCGCCGTGAAGTAGTAGGCGTCCATCTCCAAGCCGATCCGACCGTCGTCGACCCCGAGATCATCGAGGACGTCGGCGACGACGTCCATCGGGTGGAGGTCGTGGGGCGAGTGGACGTGGTCGTCGCTGTACGCGCGGATGTCCTCCTCGGGGAGGGTCGTCGTCGCGCGCGCCCCGATGGCGTCCATCTGCCGGCCGACCCAGACCGGGTCGTGATCCTGCGCGACGACCACGCCCTGGTGGACGTAGAACGACCAGCCGTCGTAGCCGGTGAGGTAGTTCATGTTCGCCGGGTCGGTGACGAACACCGCGTCCAGCTCCGCCTCGGCCAGGCGTTCCCTCGTCCGCGCGATCCGTCGGTCGTACTCGGCACCGTCGAAGACGTCCCCTGGCATGCTGTCTCCCGGTCGTTTCGAGGAGCACGTACATAGTATCTCGTGTCGGCTCACTCCGTCGTTCCGACACGCGCTGCCGACGGACGGTTCACGGTCGTGTCCGACTCTCCGGGACGGTTACACACGGCCCGCCGACCGAAATGCCGACGTCCACAACAGTTAACCTGATCGCTTCGGTCAGTACGGTGGTAGTCAGCAGATGACACATCTCTCACTTCTCTCCACTCACCGCCCCCGTCCCGTCGGTGGCCAATCGCCGCGCCGCGGGCGAACGGGGTGGGGAACGGAGGCACGGTCGCGATGAGCTGGTCCGACGGATCCGGGCCGGTCGCGGCGTTCGTCGACGAGGTCGAGCCGGTCGTCTTCGCGTTCGGCGCGGGGCTCACCCTGCTGTTCGTCGTCCTCTTCGCGCTCGCCCCCCAGACCGCCGCCGACCTCGTCTCGGGCGCGAACGGGTTCGTGCTCTCACACTTCAACTGGGCCTTCCTCATCGTGATGCTGTTCTTCGTCGCGTTTCTCTTCTTCCTCATCCTCGGCCCGTGGGGGAACCTCCGGTTCGGCGACGACCCGCCGGAGTACAGTTTCGTCTCCTACTTCACGATGATGTACTCGGCGGGGCTCGCCGCGGGCATCGTCTTCTGGGGCCCCGCCGAGGCGCTGCTCCACTACGCGACCGTCCCGCCGCTCTACGGTGGCGTGGCGGACGCGTCGGCCGCCGCGATGCCGATCGCGGTCCAGTATTCGATGTTTCACTGGGCGCTGACCCAGTGGTCGTGTTTCACGGTGATGGGGCTCGGGATCGGCTACTACGTCTACAACCACGGCGCACCGTTGCGCGTCTCCTCGGTCTTGACACCGTTCATCGGGGCGGAGAACGTCGCCGACAGCTACTGGGCGAAGCTCATCGACATCGTCGCCGTCTTCGCCACCCTCGGCGGCGTCTCGACCTCGCTCGGGTTCATCGGGAGCCAGTTCCTCACCGGCCTCCGGTTCCAGTGGGGGATCCAGCTCGGCGACCTCGGCACGTTCCTCGTGATCACCGGCATGACCGTCGTCTTCACTCTCTCGGTGGTGCTCGGCGTCGACAAGGGGATCCGCCGGCTCTCGAACTTCAACATGGGGCTGTTCGCCGTGTTGTTGGTCGCCACGCTCGTCGTCGGGCCGACGTGGTTCGTCCTCCAGCTCGGAACCGACGCGCTCGGTGGGTTCGTCACCGACTTCGTCGCGATGAGCCTCTTCATCGACACCGCGAGCAACGGCGAGTGGGCGAACGCCTGGACGGTCTTCTACTGGGCGTGGCCGCTCGCGTGGTCGCCGTTCGCGGGGCTGTTCATCGCGCGGATCTCGCGCGGGCGCTCCGTCCGCGAGGTCGCGTTCACCGGGATCGGGGCGACCGGGATCGCGACCACCCCGTGGTTCATCGTGCTCGGCGGCACCGGCGTCTGGCTCCAGCACTCGGGCGGCGCGAATCTCCTGGGGCCGATCAACCGGCTCGGCGAGTCGGTCTCGGGCTACGTGCTCTACGGTGCGCTCCCAGGTGGCATGTTCCTGCTGGCGGGCTTTCTCGTGCTCGTCACGACCTTCTTCATCACGTCGGCGGACTCCTCGACGCTCGCCGTCTCGATGATGACCACCGGCGGCGAGGAGCACCCCTCGACGGTCATCCGGGTCTTCTGGGGGCTGATGTTGGGTGCGGTCGCGTCGGTGCTGATGGTCATCGGCGGCGTCGACGCGCTCCAGTCCGCCGCGATCATCACGGGCGGCCCGTTCGCCATCGTCTGCCTCGTCGCGGTCCTCGGGCTCGCGAAGTCGTTCCGCGAGCAGTACGGCAACCTCCTCTTCCAGGAGGAGACGGTCATCTTCGGTCGCGACCGGTCCGCGGACGGAACGACGGGCGACCAGGGGGCTGCGGAGAACGACGACTGAGCGCGTCGCCCGCGGTCACCGATCTCCTCGTTCTACGAACCGAGTCCGTGACCGGTCAGATGGTGCTCGTCATGCCGCCGTCGACGACGAGCGATTCGCCGGTGACGTAGCCCGCGAGGTCGCTCGCGAGGAACACCGCCGCTCGGCCGATGTCGCCGGGTTGGCCGACGCGGTCGAGCGCGATCTTCTCCCGGAACTCGTCCTCGTCCTCGGTGCCGATCATCGGGGTGTCCTCGGTCGTCATCGTCGTCTCGATCAGTCCCGGGTGGATCGCGTTGACCCGGACGTCGGGCGCGAGCGCATCGGCGAGCGAGTACGTGAGCGTCCGGACGGCACCCTTCGACGTGCCGTAGGTCGGGTGGTCGCCGATCCCCTGGAGGCCCTCGGCGCTGGAGACGTTGATGATGCTTCCGCCACCCGTCTCGGCCATCCGCTCCGCGGCGACCTGCGCCCCCATGAACGTTCCCTTCGAGTTCACGTCCATCATGTCGTCGTACGCGTCTTCGTCGACGTCGGTGAACGCCTCGTCCCGGCTGTAGCCGGCGTTGTTGACCATGACGTCGATCCCGCCGAATTCCTCGGTGGCCTCGACGGCGTCGACTATCCCCTCACGTTCGGTCACGTCACAGTGGACGAACGTTGCGCGGCCCTCGGTTTCGTCCTCGATCCGCTCGTGGGTCGGCGCGCCGCCCTCTCGGGGGGATTCGCGGATGTCGGCGACGACGACGGCTGCGCCGTGGCGGGCGAGCGAGAGCGCGATCCCGCGGCCGATCCCGCTCGCAGCGCCGGTGACGACGGCCGTTCGGTCCGCTACAAGTTCGGTCATACCACACTGCGGTCAGTTTCCTCGAAAAGATACCGGGTTGCCCGTGCCGGCCGTGCTCCTGGGCGGCTCAGTTCGCGACGAGGCGCGCCAGCCAGACGATCGGGATCACCGGGATCGCGAGCCCGGTCACGAGGAGGAACACGGCGATGATTACCTTCTCGAGACGGCTCGAACCGCCCCAGATCGATTGCCACATGTCGTCGATCGCTTCCGCGGTTCGCTGAATGAGTCCTGCCATAGGGGACCCAACTCGCTCCGGCGGGGTAAACCTTCCCGCTCGGAACGAGCCACAGCAGATCAGACGGCACTTCGCTTCCCGGCGAAAACAGTGAACATGGACCGTCTCTGTGTCTACTGCGGATCGAGTATCGGCGCACGACCGGCGTATCGAGACGCCGCCACGGAACTCGGGCGAACGCTCGCGGACCGTGAGATCGGATTGGTCTACGGTGGCGGCGACGTCGGACTGATGGGTGCGGTCGCGGACGCGACGCTCGACGCGGGCGGCGAGGCCCACGGCGTGATCCCGGAGTCGCTCGTCGATGCCGAGGTCGCCCACGACGGGCTCACGGAACTCGACGTCGTCGATTCGATGCACGCGCGCAAACAGCGGATGGTCGACCTCGCCGACGGGTTCGTCGCGCTTCCCGGCGGTTTCGGGACCCTCGAAGAACTCACCGAGGTCCTCACCTGGACCCAGCTCGGGCTCCACGACGACCCGTGTGGACTGTTGAACGTCGCGGACTACTATGCCGACCTCGCGGCGTTCTTCGACCATCAGGTGACCGAGGAGTTCGTGAGCCCGGCCCACCGGGCGATGGTCATCGTCGAGAACGACCCCGAAGCGCTCCTCGACCGGTTCGCCGAGTACGAGGCCCCGCCGCTGAAGGACGTGCTCGACAGCCCCGACGAGACCTGACCTCCCGAGGGACAAGTACCGCTGGTTATATCAACACGCGCTCCGATAACCCGAGTGAATACATGGGAGACGACCGTCGGATCCGGACGACGCACGTCGGGAGCCTGCCGCGGCCCCCCGAACTGCTCGACCTCCTCACCGACCGCCAGGACGGCGAGGCGGTGGACGAAACGGAGTGGGAGACGACCGTCGCGGACGCCACGCACGACGTCGTCGAACGCCAGGCCGAGACGGGGCTCGACATCGCCAACAACGGCGAGCAGTCCCGAGTCTCGTTCAACTGGTACGTCAAGGACCGCCTCAGCGGTATCGAGGGGGAACGCGAACAGGAGCTCTGGGCGGACCTCCAGGACTACCCCGACTACGCCGACCAGACCTTCCGAACGGACGTGATCGACCTCGCGATGCAGCCGGTCGTCGCCGACGCGATCGAGTACACCGGCCACGAGGAGGCCGAAGCCGAGATCGAGGGCTTCCGGGCCGCCCTCGCCGACACCGACGCCGACTTCGAGGACACGTTCATGACCTCGGCCTCGCCGAGCGTCGTCACCGCGACCCACGTCAACGACTACTACGACACCCACGAGGCGTACCTCACTGCCGCCGCCGACGCGATGCAGGCGGAGTACGAGATCGTCGCCGACGCCGGGCTCACCCTCCAGATCGACGCGCCCGAACTCCTGACCGCCGGGCAGACCGAAGCCCTCGCAGACGCGTCCATCGAGGACGTCAAACAGGTCACGCGCCGGAACGTTGAGGCGCTCAACGGCGCGCTCGAAAACGTCCCCGCCGAGCAGGTCCGGCTGCACACCTGCTGGGGGAGCTACGAGGGCCCCGGCCACCTCGACGCCGACCTCGCCGAGATGCTGCCGGTCATCTACGAGGCCGACATCACGGGATTGAGCATCGAGCAGGCCAACCCCCGCCACCAGCACGAGTACCGTGCGTTCGCCGAACACCCGGTCCCGGACGGCTGGACGCTCATGCCCGGCGTGGTGGACGTGAAGACGAACATCATCGACCACCCGCAGACGATCGCGGACCGCTTGGAGCGCGTCGCGAACGCGGTCGACGACGACACCCCGCTCGTCGCGGCCCCCGACTGTGGCTTCGGGACGCAGGCCGGGTTGGGAATGGTCAACCCCGAGATCGCGTGGGCGAAACTCGGTGCGTTGGTCGAGGGTGCGGCGATCGCGACCGAGCGGATCTACTGACTGGTTCGAAGCGAATTCCTGATTTTGACGGAGATGGTGTGTCGGCGACGACCGCGGATAACCCGTTACAAACGAGAGACCGCACCGCCAACCACCACGCGACAGCCACGAGCCTCCCCAACCGACTGCGCTCCTCGCTCGTTTCACTCGCTGCGGTGCTCATCCCTCGCACAGTGTTCGCGGTCGCGCGCTCACTGCGGCTCACGGGTCACTTCGTTCCCCGTTCGCATCGAGGTTCTCGCTTCGCTCAAACCTCGCCGTTCGCGCACGACCGCCAGCGCGCGCCGACCGTCCGCCACCGCAACCGTACCACGACCACACCGCCTGCCAACCACACACGTCGACCGCTCCCGCGCGCCAGCCGCCGACCACCCGACTCGACACCGCTCCCGTCCGACAGTATTTCACCACGGGGGCTGTCTTGCGGCTATGGACCGCTACGACCTCCTCTACGAGCTCTACGACGAGTTCGACGCCGACGCGCTTCGGGACCACCAGCGCTTCGTCGACGTCTTCCCGCCGGTGGACTCGCGGGTCGCGCTCGAACACTACCAGGCGATCGACGCCGAGCTCACGGACCGAAAGGACGAGATCCGGGACGCCTTCGAGGCCGGCGAGACCCTCGCCGACGTCGCCGCCCACGCCACCCGCGAGGAGGCGTTCACCGCGCTCGACCTCTGTACCAAACACGGCCGTCGGGTGAACGCCCTCGTGCTCGACGTCGACGAGACCCTCCGCTCGGCGGGTAGCACGGACAACGAGATCCCCAGGGAAACCCTCCACTACCTTACCGAGTTCCACGAGGCGGGCGTCCCGATCGTGATCTGCACGGGGCAGACCTTGGAGAACGTCAAGGGGTTCACGATCCAGGGTCTCGGTAGCGAACTCGTCCACTCGGGGACCGTGAGCATCGTCTACGAGGCCGGCACCGGCGCGTTCACGCCCGGCCACGGCCCGCAGACGAAGGAACTCCTCTACGAGGACTTGGACGAGGAGATACAGGACGTCTTCTACCGGATCCGCTCGCGGGTGCTCCCCGACGCACCCGAGGCGATCCGGGAGGGCTGTCACCTCCAGGGCAACGAGTTCAACGTCACCCTCAAGCCGAACGCCGAGGTCGGCAGCGACCCAGCGGCCGAGGTCATCGACACCGCGCTGTGTCACCTCCTCGACCTCCTCGGCGAGACCGTCGCCGACCGTACCGATACCACGGCGGACGGAGCCGGAACCGACTGGGCCCGCGGGTTCTACGCCGATGCGGACCCCGAGATCCGAGGGGTGCTCGAAGCCCGCGACGGGCTTCCCAACCTCGATAGTCAAGAGATCCCGGCGGCGGTCACGGACACCTTCGAGCGCATCGACGTCGCCTACTACGAGGCCGACGCGGCCGAGATCGGGAGCCTCGAACTCAACAAGGTCGTCGGCGTCGAGGCGGCCTTCGAGGTGCTCGGTATCGACGAGGCGTTCCCGCTGGTGATGGGCGATTCGAAGTCCGACCTCCGGGTGATGGAGTGGGTCGGGGACAGCGGTCTCGCCGCCGCCCCCGAACACGCCTCTCGCGCGGTGCTCGATTACGTCATCCGGACCGACGAACTCGTCTTCGACCGTGGAAACGCCGCCGAGGTGCTCCGGATCGTCTACGCGCTCAATCGGCTGGCGACGATCCGGTGAAGCGAATTAGCCGCTGACCGCGCGGCCGTGGGTCATCGACGGGATCTCACACTGGTTGTGGATGTCCTGAACCACGACCGCGAGACTGAGTTCGTCGGCCGAGCGCGCGTCGGCGAGCTCCGTCACGCGTTTCATGCACGACCGCAGCGCGGCGAGCGCCGCGCGTTGGGTCGACACCCGACCGATGGACCGCTGGCTCACCGACTCGCCCGCCCGGATCCGACACGACAGGTCCCACCCGCGCGACGGCTCGAACGGGAGCCGGTCGGCGTCGCTGGTCCGCGCCGCGATGACCTCGAACCCGTCCGCGCACCGACCGAGAACGAGTTCGTCCGCGCACGCTCGCTTGCAGATCCAGCCACTCGGAAGCTGCAAGTCCTCGGGAAGGGGATTCATGGTTTGTATCCATCTATTCGAACACTCGCGGACCCCTTTCGGGTTGAGCCTGCAACTGCCGGTCAGCTATGACGATCCCCGCCAATAATACCACACAGATGGTGGCGAAAATTACCGTTCTAGACCCCGATTCAGGAGAATTCGATATCCTCGGTGAACCGGTCGACGACGAGCACGAGCACGCCACCGAAAACGGCCACGACCAGGATCGTCCCGATCACTGTCGGACCGGGGTTCGACGTGTGGTCGAGGATATCGGTCACCGGAAGGCGAAGCGCGCCGACCATCAGGCTCACGAGGAACGTGAGGGTCGCGGCACGGTAGTTCGCCAGCGCCCACCGGATGGCGTACGAGATCGAGAACAGCCCGACCAGCGCGCCGACCCCGAACGCGACGATGATGATACCGGGTTCGACCAACCCGGCGACCGACCCTCCCGAGAGCAAGCCAGCGAGACGGTTCGTGAACGTCGTGAGGGTGTTGCTCAGGTACTCGTACTGGCCGAGCACGTAGAGGAAGAACGCCCCGGAGATCCCGGGGAGGATCATCCCGGCGATGGCGATCCCGCCCGCGAAGAGGACGATCGTCGGCGAGTTCGGGAGCGAACTCCCGACCTCAGGCCCGGAGACCACGAAGGCGAGTACGAACCCGAACACCCCGACCGCGACGCGGCGCGGCGTATCGAGCGAGACGTACTCGTAGAGGACGACCGCCGAAGCGGCGATCAACCCGAAGAACAGGGCGGCGACGTAGGCCGGATACGTCTCGAACGCGTACGCCATGAGCCGTGCGACCGTGACCAGCGCCGTCGCGATACCCAGTCCCAGCGCCATCAGGAACGGGATGTCCATCTCGACCAGCGCGTCGCGGAACGCGGCGCGGCCGGTCCGGCGGTGGAGCCGCGGGAGGTAGCGGAGCGCCCGCGGGTCGAGGGCGGTGATCGCGGCGATGAGCCGCTCGTAGATCCCCGTGATGAGCGCGATCGTGCCGCCGGAGACGCCCGGCACCGCGTCCGCCGCACCCATGAAGATGCCCTTGAGGTAGACGACGACCAGCGCCCGCATGGAGCGCCGACGGCTCATCGTACCACGCTCACAGCGGCCCCTTCAGCGACGGGAGCGCGTTTCGAGGTGGCCGAGGCGTTCGCCGTCGCGTTTGAAGTGGCTGAGGCGTTCGTCGTTGCGTTCGAGGCGTTCGCACCCGACGCCGACCCCTGCTGGAGGTCGACGGTTACCTGGCCGTCGGTCCGGCCGATCACCGCGCCCTCGGGGACGTCGACGGTCGTGCTCGGGCCGGTGTCGTTCGCGCCCGCCGTCTCGAACGTGTACGGGCCCGTCGCCCGGATCGAGACGTTGGTCGCGCCCTGCTCCGGGCCCCACTGGTCGTAGCCCGTCGTGGAGTACGGCAGGGTCATCGTGAACGAGCCGTCGGCCGAGGTGTTCGCCCGCTGGGTGTAGGTGAACGTGTCGTCGAGCACCGGTGAGGGGGGCATCTGCAGCTCGACGCTGGCCTCGACGGTGCTGTTCGGCGGTCCCTGGCCCTCGACGGTCGCCCCGTCGACCCGCTCGAAGGTCTTGACCCAGTTCTGCGGGGTGGCGTAGAGCTCGTTCGGGCTCAGTCCCGTCGATTGGTTCTGGTTGATCAGGGACTGGTAGAACGACTGCGAGCTCAGGAGACCGCTCGTCTCCGTCGCGTTGACCAGCCGGTAGTGCTGGAGCGCGGGGACGTACTCCTCGGAGTACTTCCCGACGCCACCGATCTGGGAGGTACTGTCGTTCCTGACGTAGGCGCGTGCGTCGCTCATGGTGTCGAACTCCCTGACCGTGGGATGGTTACCGCTCGTGACCCTGGCCTGTACGCCGCTGGAGGTCGCCTGCGTCGTGTCGTAGTCGATCACGACCGGTTCGGGCTCGATCGCCGAGCCGTGGAAGGCGTAGAGCCGGGTTCGCATCGTCTCGTAGTGGCGCTGGTTGTACGCGACGAACTGGCTCCCCGAGGTCTGGTTCGCGACCACGAACACGTCGTCGGCGAGCGAGATCGGGCCGTCGTTGTACCAGGTGTACGGCACGGTGTACAGCGCACCGCCGGCGACGTCACCCATCCGCCAGTCGATCATCACGTACCGGTCGCCTTCCCCTTCGGGCGTGGTCGCGATCTGGTTGGCGCGGGACTCGTTCGGCGCGAGCAGGAAGTTCGCGGCCTCGTGGGCGTTCTGCTGGAACGGGTTCGCGACCGGGATCCGATGGCCGAGCACGGTGATCCAGTGGCCGTAGTCCCACCACGACATGACCCCGTAGGAGCCGTCCGGATAGTCGAAGTCGTCCGTGCGGTCGTAGCGCTCGTAGTAGCCCATCTCGTTGTCCGCCCCGCCGTAGGTGCCCTCGGCGGGCGTGCTGGTGTTGAGCCACTCCAGCGCCCCGTCCCAGCCCTGGACGGTCGATCCGGGGGTCGAGCCCTGGTCGGCGTAGCTCCCGGCGGTGGTCACCGTGCCCGCGCTCCCGCCGACCGCGAGCGGCGCGGTGATGAACAGCACCACCACGACCACGGTGAGGACCTGACGGAGACGGAGGCTTCGGAGGGTCGCGCGGGCGTCGGTCTCGCCGAAGTAGTCGACGACCCAGCCGACGAGGTACGCGTTCAGCACCGCGACCGGCGTCACGAGGTAGTAATCGAACCGCGACTGGGTGAGGGTCGCGGCGAGCATGAAGCCGGTCCAGAGCAGCACGAACCCGGCCGCCGTTCGGTGTTTCAGTCGACCACGCGCGAGGGCGAACAGCATCAGCACCGCCCCCACCGCACCCCCGACGAGCGCGAACGCGTATGAGTTGAAGAGGAAGCCGACGGCCTGACTCACCGCCTGACCGAACGGAGCGCCCGCACTGTACGGCGGCTGTGCCTCGCCGACGGTGAGGGCGGTCGCGTTCGACCCCAGCCCGATCGTACGGACGATCTGGTTCACGAAGAAACCGAGCAGGTCCGGGAGGGCGACCGCCATCACGACCACGACGGCGACGAACAGCCCGAGGATCGTGCCGGGGTAGGCGTAGCTGGGATAGTCGCTCCGCTCGACGACGCGCGCGAGCCAGGCGAGGAAGACACAGCCGACGGCACCGACGAGCGCGAGCAGCGGTTGGAGCAGCGAGAAGCTCGACGCGCTGACCTCGGTGGTGTCGAACGTCGCGAGCAGCAGTACGCCAGCGACGCCGAGCGAGACCGCGCCCACTATCGCGAGGTGTTCGGGGCTCTCGTCCCGGAGGAACTGGAGGGGGAGCGCCACGAGCAGGAAGACGCCGAAGACCCCCACGAGGAGCACGCCGGGCGGCCAAGACCAGACGTAGAGCGTGAAGCCGAGCCCGGCGAGCGCCGCCCAGCCGACGGGCTTTCGGAGGTTCGAGACGTCGCGCTCGACGAACTGTTCGTAGATCGGCTTCTCGCGCTCGCCGACCACGATGGCGACGACGAGGAGCGCGACCGCGAGGACCTGGAAGAACACCTCGGCGGCGTGGTGGTCGGAGAAGCCGGCGATCGAGCGCGAGAGGAAGGAACCGGGCGAGAACGCGAGCACCGCGACGCCGACCAGTCCCCCGAGCCGCCCGCCGAACCGCTTGCCGAGGAAGTAGGCGGGGATCGCCACCAGCGTTCCCAGCACCGCCGGCGCGAACAGCAGTGTGAGTGCAGTGGTCTGGGCCGACGGGCTGCCGCCGCCGATGACCAGCGCCGCCGTGGCGACGAGCTGGTCGTAGAGGGTGCCGAACTGGCCGACCGTCGCGCCCTCGGGGAAACCGGTCCAGGGGTCCATCGGCATCGTGCTGGGCCAGTTTCGGACGGTGTACTGGACCTGCCGGAGGTGGTACCAGGCGTCGTTGCCGCTGAAGTAGACCTGCCCCTCGACGATGAAGTTCCGCCAGTTGCGGACCCGTATCCAGAGCATGAACGCGACGAGGAGGAGGAGAACCGGGACGTGATACCACGACGCGACCGCGTCGAGAACCGGGTCGGGAACCGAATCGGCGAGACGTTCCCGGCGTTGGCTCATTGTCCATCCCAGCAAGAAGACGCGCATAAAGCTTGTGAAACGCCCGACGTGAGTCCTCTCCCCGCCCGACGACCGAAACGAAAAGGGCTATGCCGTGACCGATCCCAGCCAGCGCATGCGGGTGTCAGTGGTGCTCTGTACCTACGACCCGGCGCTGTTCTCGGACTTCCGCGCCGCCGCCGACAGCGTGCTCGCCAACACCCACCCCGCCGAACTCGTCGTGGTGGTCGACGGCGACCCCGCGCTCGCCGACCGGGTTCGGGGGACCTACGCCAGTCACGACGACGTCACGATCCACGAAAACGACGAGAACGTAGGCCTGCTCGAGAGCCGAAACACGGGGGCCGAGGTCGCCGACGGCGACGTGGTGGCCTTCCTCGACGACGACGCGCGGGCCGACCCGGAGTGGATAGCCCGTCTCGTCGCGGCCTACGAGGACCACGATTCGCTCGCCGTCGGCGGGCGGATGACGCCCGAGTGGGTCGCCGGCAGGCCGAAATTCCTCCCGGCGGAGTTCTACTGGCTCGTCGGCGTCACCCACCGGGGGTTCGGTCCCGCTGGCGACGAACACCGCGCGGGCGAGGTCCGCAACACCAACGGTTCGAACCTCTCCTTCCGCCGCGGGGTCTTCCTCGACCTGGGTGGCTTCGACACCGAGATCGGTGGTCGGAAGGGGGACAACAAGCTCCAGGGCGGTGAAACCGAACTCTGTGCCCGGCTCGAACGCGAGTACGGCGAACGGGTGTGGTACGACCCGGGGGCGCTCGTCGGCCACAAGGTGTTCGCCTACCGGACGAACCCGCGGTGGCTCGCGGGACGGGCGTTCTGGCAGGGCTACTCGAAGCGCGCGATGGAGTCGTTCGTCCCCGACTCGACGAGCGAGGAGAGCGCGTTTCTGGGGCTGCTTCTGACGAGATCCCTCCCGCGGCGGCTCGCTGACCTCGTTCGGCATCCCTCACGCGAGCGCGCGAGCCAACTCCTCGCGCTCCTCGTGCTCACCGGACTCGTCGGGTTCGGATACGTCTACGCGACCCTTCGGTATCGTCCCGCGGAGCCCGACGATGGCTAAGGATATCGAGAACCCGATTCGCGTGCTCTGGCTCACGCCGGACAAACCCGAGACGATCAGCGTGGGTCGCCGTCGGATCGCGGAGCAGCTCGAAGCACGCGGGTTTCGCGTCACGCTTCGCGGGACGACTCCGAGAACCGCGCTGGCCTCGTTCCGTGAACGCGCCACGTACGACGTGGTGGTCGGAACGACGCGGGCCGGCGCGTTCGCGGGGGCGGGGCTGAAGCTCGCGGGAGTTCCGTTGGTCGTCGACCACGTCGACCCCATCCGACAGTTCACCGAAACCCACGGCACCGCGCTCTCGCTCGGAGTGCGCCTCGCCGAGAACGTCGCCTTCCGGGTCGCCGACCACACGCTCTCCGTCTACGACGAGGAGCGCCCGCGCGTCGAGCGCTACGCCCGCGCCGCGACGGAGACCGACCTCGGGGTGTCCTTCGACGCGTTCGCCGATCCCGAGGAAGAGGCCGTCGCGGACGCACGAAGCCACCTCGTGGATGCCGACGTCGACCCGAACACACCTCTCGCGGTCTACGTCGGCGGGCTCGAACCCATCTATCACGTCGAAGCTCTCCTCGGCGCGATGGCCCACCTCGACGACTGGACCCTCGTGGTGCTCGGCACGGGGTCGCTCGAAGGGCTGGTCGAACGGGCCGTCGCCGAGCGCGAGAACGTCGTCTTCCTCGGGAGCGTCGCACACGAACGGGTTCCGGGCTATCTCCACGCGGCGGACGTGGGAATCGCGCTGGTCGACGACCCGCACACCCTGAAGGTGCTCGAATACGCCGCCGCGGGGCTACCGACCGTCGGGCTCCACGGTCGCGTCGAGGACCGATTCGGCGAGTTCGTCGAAGCCTGCGACCCGACCCCGGAGAGCGTCGCCCACGCGGTACGGCGAGCGCCCGACCGCGACCTCGAGGCCTTCCGAGAGTACGTCAAGGCGTTCGATTACGCACGGGTCGCCGAAGGCTACGCGCAGGTTCTCAGACGCGTCGTCGGTCGTGGGGAACCGGCGCAATAGAACCTACTGGTGTCGTTCTTGGAGGCGTTCGAGCGCGCGGAGCGCCCGTCGATGACCCCGCGGGAGGTACGAAATCGCGAGCAGCGCGAGGACCCGAGGGTCGGAGTGGTCGCCCGACAGCGCCGCCCGGAGCGGAGCACGGGCAGCCACGGCGTCGCCGGCCCGAAGCAGCCGTTTCCCGTGTTTGTACTCGGCCTTGCGTTCGAGCGCCGCGCGATGGGGTTCGAGCTCCGGCAGTCGGTCGCAGAGGTCCGCGATCACTTCGAGTTCGGATTCGTACATGACCGCCGCGTCCGAACTCATCGAACCCTCGCGCACGGCGTAGCACGCGAGCGGTTCGGCCACCCGCGCGGGTCGATAGCGGGCGAACAGCCGGGCCCAGAGGTGGCGGTCCTCGACCGCCGGCAGGCGCTCGTCGAAACGGTGGTCGTCGAAGCACTCCCGCCGGGCGACGACGGTCGGCATCGGCACGCCGCCCTCGTAGAGGAAGTCGATGTGGTGCGCCTCGGGGTTCTCGACCGGCAACGATGACTGATAGCGTTTCGTCCCACTTTCGAGGAGGAAGACATCCGAGTAGACGATATCGGCACCGGCGTCGAGCGCCGCGAGCTGCGCTTCGAGTTTCTCGGGACACCACCGGTCGTCGGCATCGAGGAATCCGACCACCTCGCCGGTGGCGGCGTCGAGCCCTCGATTCCGCGCCGCCGCCAACCCCCGCGGCTCCTGTTCGACGTACTCGAATCCCTCGACCTGGTCGGCGAGGTCGCGGAGCCAGTCCACACTCGAACTATCGACGACGACGATCTCGACATTTCGGTGGGTCTGGTTCGCGATGGATTCGAGCGCTTCGGGGAGGTACTCGGCGTCGCCGTAGGTCGGCACGATAACCGAGACGAGCGGGCCTCCTCCTGTCCGGAGCGAACGCGGGAGCGAGACGGTCTTCGGCACGTTTCTCGTTACGGTGTCGAGGAGCGTGGGTTAACGCCTTTTCCGTTCGAGATGCTGCGAGCGATCCGGGTGATTCACGATGAGCAGACACAGCGATGGCAATACCCGACGCAAACGAGAGACCGCACAGCACCGCTCCGCAACCGGCCACACGCCTCCCCAACCGATTCACTCTGCTCGGGCTTCGCCCTCGCGCCGTTCATCCCTCGCACAATGTCCGCGACTGGTCCTCACTCTCGTTCGGACCGGTCGCGAGCGCGCGCCACAGCATCCCGTACCGCAACCGCACCACCACCGCACCCGCACTACACCACCACCGCACCGACCCCCTACCGAGCCAGTTCGTCCGCCGAAAACCCGACCGACGACGGAGGGAAAGGTACTCAAAGCCGTGGGGAGGACTCGAAACGAACGATGCGAGACGTGCTGTTCATCACCGTCGACTCGCTCCGAGCCGACCACCTCTCCTGCTACGGCTACGGCCGCGAGACGACCCCCGCCATCGACGCGCTCGCGACCGGCGGCCACCGCTTCGAGAATGCGTTCGCTCACGCGTGCGCGACCCGCGCCTCCTTCCCCTCGATCCTGACCTCCGCGACGGCGCTGATGTACGGCGGTTACGAACGGGTCTCCGAAAACCAGACCCTCCTCCCCGAGGCGCTCCCCGACGACTATCACACCGCCGGCTTTCACTCGAACCTCTATCTCTCGGCGGAGTTCGGCTACGACCGCGGCTTCGACCGCTTCTTCGATTCCAAAACGGATCCCTCCCAGCTCGCGCGACTCAAGCAGGTCGTCAAGAGCCGACTCGACGAGGACGGCGCGCTCTACCGACTCCTCTCGGGCGCGGTCGACACCGCCGAGAAGGAGGCCGGCCTCTCCTTCGGCTCGGCCTACGTCCGGGCCGACGAGATCACCGACAAGGCGCTCGCGTGGGCCGAAAAACAGTCCGAAGGGCCGCGATTCGGTTGGGTTCACTACATGGACGTCCACCACCCCTACCTCCCACCCGAGCGCCACCAGCGCGCCCTGGGGCTCGACCCGGTGGACGAACGCGAGGCGGTGCGCCTCCGCCGGACGATGGTCGAGGAACCCGAGAACCTGACTCCCGACGAACGCGAGACCCTGATCGACCTCTACGATGCCGAGACCCGCTTCGCCGACGCCGAGATCGGTCGCCTGATCGAGTCCGTTCGCCGCAACTGGGGCGAGGACACCGTGATCGTACTCACCGCAGACCACGGCGAGGCGCTCGGCGAACACGGACGTTTCGGCCACTCACAGACCTTCTTCGACGAGGTGCTCCACGTCCCGCTGGTGGTCGACCTCGGAACCGGAGCCAACGAGCCGAGAACGCACGACGAGATCGTGGGACTGCTCGACGTGACCCCGACCATCGTGGACTACGCGGGCGGAACGCAGTCCGAAGCCTTCCACGGCCACAGCCTTCGCCCGCTGCTCGACGGAACCGGGGAGTGGCCACGCGAGCACGTTCTCGGCGACTGGTCGGCCGAGAACACCGGCGAGGGCGAACACCGCTACGCCTACCGCGACCGGCGCTGGAAGTACGTCGAACGTGACGGGTCGGGCGCGCTCTACGACCTCCGAGCCGACCCCGGCGAGGAGACGAACGTCGTGGCCGACAACCCCGACGAGTGCGAGCGCATCGAGGCGATCCTCGACGACCACCGCCGGACGATAGTCGCGACCGACGACGACCTCTCGACCGTGGCGATGGACGAGACCACGAAACAGCGCCTCCGCGACCTCGGCTACGCGGAGTGATGACGCGCGTGTCTCCTCCGGCGGTCCCCTCGCTCAGGGACGCGTGGACGAACCCCGTGAGTCGCTGATGCGGATCGGCCAGACCTCCGTCGTCAACTTCGTCTCGGAGGTCGCGACCTCGGTCTTCGGGTTCGTGGTGACGATCTACCTCGCGCGCGAACTCGGGAGCGCGGTGCTCGGGGAGTACTACCTCGTCGCGGCGGTCGTGGTCTGGGGGAAGGTCCTCGGCGGCCAGGGCATCCAGATGGCGACCCGAAAGCGCATCAGCGAGGGTACGGACCAAGCGAGATTTTTCGGCGGCGGACTCTCGCTGCAAGCGCTCGCGTTCGTTCTCCTCGCGGCGGCGATCCTGGTCTTCCGCGGCCCGGTCAACGATTACCTGCGAACTGACGCCGCCTTACTGCTGATCGTCCTGCTCTTCACTGGACTCCTCGTCTGGCAGGTCCGGGCCGCGCTCGAAGGCCGTCACCGCGTGGACCTCTCCTCACTTCTTGGGCCGTTCGACCGGCTGCTTCGCGGCCTCCTCCAGATCGGGGTCGTGGTCGTTGGCCTCGGCACGGTCAAGTGGCTCCTGACGGGGTTCGCGGCGGCGGAATTCGTCACGGGCATGGTGGGTATCGCGCTGCTCGGTCTCCGACCACAGCTCCCGACCCGCGCACAGGTCGCGAGCATGCTCGACTACGCCAAGTACTCGTGGTTCTCGGGGCTCGAATCCCGGACCTTCGCCTCGATGGACACCCTCGTGCTCGCGGTCCCGGTCTTCGCCGTGAGTTCGAGTCAGATCGGGATCTACGAGGTCGCCTGGAACCTCGCCTCGATCCTCGCGGTGTTCGGCGCGTCGGTGAGCACCACGCTCTTCCCTGCGATCAGCCGACTGTCGAGCGCCGAGAATCGGGAGGCGATCCGTGGGCTGATCGACGACTCGATCGCCTTCTCGGGCCTGTTCGTGGTGCCCGGCCTCGTGGGCTGTCTCGTCGTCGGCGACCGGGTGCTCGCGATCTATCGCCCGGAGTTCGTGCAGGGCTACACCGTACTCGTCGTGCTCGTCGTGGGCCGGTTGCTCTACGTCTACGAATCCCAACTCACCAACGTCCTCGCGGCCGTCGACCGCCCCGACGCCGCCTTCCGGGTCAACGTGGTCTTCGTCGCCACCAACCTCGTCCTCAACCTCGGTCTCGTCTACGCCTTCGGCTGGCTCGGCGCGGCGGTCGCCACCACGACCTCGGCGGCGGTGGGACTCGTCCTCGGCTACGCCCTGCTCCGAAAGGTCATCGCCGTCCCGATACCCGCCCGCGAACTCGCGAACCAGGCCGTCGCCGCCGTCGCGATGGGCGTCGTGGTTCTCGCGGCCCGCGGCCCCGCACCCGCCGGCGTGCCGTGGACGGTCGGCCTGGTCACGTTCGGCGGGGCGGTCTACTTCGTCGGGCTCGTCGGGCTCTCGAACCGGTTTCGCGCCACGGTTCGGCGGAACCTCCCCATCCCCTGAGCCCGCTTCCATCGATGTTTTGAAGCCCGCCCCTCCGCAACCCACACCAACTCGATGCCCGACACGCCGAACCTGCTTCTCCTCTGTGTCGACTGTCTGCGCGGCGACGCGATCGACGACAGCTGGGGTGAGACCCCGTTTCTCGACTCGTTCGTCACGGGTGGGCAGTCGTACGCCAACTGTTTCGCGTCGGCCACCACGACGACCCCCTGTGTCGCGAGCATGATGACTGGGCGCTACGCCGAAGGAAACGGCGTCCGCTCGCTCCGGGAGGCCCGCCTCGCGCCCGACGTATCGACACTCGCCGAACGACTCTCCGGGGCGGGCTACGACACCGCCGCGTTCGTCACCGGCCCGCTGGTGGCTGACACCGACCTCGACCGAGGGTTCGACACCTACCGCTACCGCGAGAACACCGAGTCGGTGTTCGACGGCTGGGAACCGCACGCGCTTGACTCGTTGCTCGCGAGCGATGACCCGTTCTTTTGCTACCTTCACCTCTGGGAGCTCCACGAACCCATCACAGTGCCGGCAGGGTACCGAAATCGGGAGAACGGTCGCTGGCCCTACGAACGCGCGCTCTCGGCGCTCGACCGGTATCTCGAACGCCTCCTCGAATCGGTTCCCGAGGACACGGTGGTCGCGCTCTGTGGCGACCACGGCGAGAGCATCACGTGGCGACACAACCCCCTCCGCCGAGTCGCGAAACGCGTCCGCGACAAGGCTCGCTACGAGTTCGGCGTCGACACACGGAGGATGGAACGGGGACTCGACCGTCTCGCGGAGAGCCTCGCACCCGCACCGATCCACGACCGCTTCGTCGAGAACGGTCACGGCGAGACGGTCTTCGACCACGTCGCGAACGTCCCACTCGTCCTCTCGGGGCCCGACATCGAACCGGGTCGCGAGACCGCTGTCTGTCGCCAAGTGGATATCTTCCCGACGCTGCTCGACGCGCTCGGGTTCGACTGGGAGGCGAGTATCGACGGCGAGTCGCTGCTCACCCCGGCAAGCGAGGGACTCGACGACCGCGAGGCTTACATCCGGGCCTGCGGCGCGGCGCTCCGCGGGAAGGAGAACTGGGTTCGGGCCCTTCGAACCTCGACGGAGAAGTACGTCGAGTACCCGAACCGCGACTGGGAACCCGAACTCTACGACCTCGTCGCCGACCCCGCCGAGCGCGCGCCGGTCGACGACCCCGACCCCCAGCGCTTGCGGGAACTCGCGAGCCGACTCCCCGAATCCGAGGGCGTCGCCACCGAACGCCTCGCGATCGACGACCGGCTCCGCGCGCTCGGCTACCGCTGAACTGGTCCCCTCGAACCGACCCCGACAGACCTTTGGGAGTGGATCGAGGTTGTCGAGACGATGACGCTCGCCGACTGGATCGACGAAACCCGGGCGCGGGTCGCCCGCGATGGGATGGCCGGCGTCCACGAGAGCGCCTACGAACTCCGGGTCGGCGCGCTCCGGCGGGCGGACCGCTTCGTCGACCCCGGCGTGAACGTCTACGACCGCGACTGGGACGCCCTCCTGATCCTCGACGGCTGCCGGGCCGACCTCATGCGCGGGGTCGCGCCGGCCTACGACTTCCTCGATTCACCCGGCACCCACCGCTCGCCGGGGTCGACCTCCTACGAGTGGCTGGAGCGGACGTTTTCCGATGGGTACGAAGAAGAGATGGCGAACACCGTCCACGTCAGCGCGAACCCGTTCACCCACCAGTATCTCGACGCCGACTGGTTCCGCGTCCTCGACGAGGTCTGGCGCGACGGCTGGGACGACGAGGTCGGGATCGTACCCGCACGAACCGTGACCGACCGGGCGATCCGGGCGGGTCGGGACCACCTCGACTCGGACGGTCGGCTCATCGTCCACTACATGCAGCCCCACTTCCCGAGCGTGCCGCGCCCGCTCGGCGACGTCTCGACCCTCGACGAGTGGCGCGACGGTCGCGAGATGGCCTGGCAGGGCCTCCGGCGCGGCGAGTTCACAAGAAGAGCGGTCTGGCGGGCCTACGCCGCGAACCTCCGGTACGTCCTCGACGACGTGGCCGTCCTCCTCGAAAACCTCGACGCCGATCGGGTGGCTATCTCCGCCGACCACGGCAACGCGGCGGGCGAGTGGGGGATCTACGGCCATCCGAACGTCCCCCTGAGAGTTCTTCGCGAGGTGCCGTGGTTCGTGACGAGCGCGACCGACCGCCACACCCGCGAGCCCGACCCGCGACCGGCGGATGAGGGGTCGGGCGAAACGTCGTCGGCGGTCGAGGAACGGTTGGCGGCGCTCGGCTACACCGAGGACGAACGGACGTAGTCATCTGGATCAATCCGACGGCGACGGGTCCGGGTACTCGGCCAGGCTCTCGTACTCCCAGATCAGTTCGAAGTAGCGTTCGAGACCGGCGACGAACGAGCCGTTGCTCGTAACGGCGGCCTGTCGGATCGCGTTCGGGACGTCGTTCTCCTCGACGAGCAGAACCGCTTCGCCCGAGTCGTAGGCCACGCTCGGGTCGCGGAACGTGCCGCGCCACGGGAGTTTGCCGGTCGAAAAGCGGATCTCGACCGCCGGGTACGCCGTCGCGAGGCGGTCGACGATCCCGGCCTGCACCTCACGTTTCTCCGCGGGCGAGCGCTCCCCGCCCGGGACGTGGTCGGGGTGGAGCATGAGCACCCGGACCGCGATCCCCCTGTCAAGCGCCTCTTCGAGCGCCGTCTCGACGGTCGGGAGGTACTCGAAGCTCGTCGTGATGACGTTGACCTCCGTCTCGGCGGTACGGTAGAGCCGGCGCGCCTCGGCCTCGCTCGGCTCGCCGACGTCCACGACCGAGAACAGCTCGTCGTCCCGGCTCTCGGCCGCGTCGTCGTATCGCGGGCCGAACTCCGCAAGGAAGGCCTCGCGCGACCCTTCGACCTCCTCGCGGAAGGCCTCGTACTCCCGACGGCGATTCTCGGTCGCCCGGTCGAGCACCTCCGCCGGCGACCGGGCGTGGTACTCCTTCGGTCGTCCGGGTATCACCTCGACGAAGCCCTGGTCGGAGAGCGATTCCAGCACCCCGTAGATCCGGGCTTTCGGCACCCCGGTCGCTCCCGCGAGCGTCGGCGCGGTGGTCCGACCGAGCTCGAACAGCTCGGCCAGCGCCCGCCGTTCGTACTCCGTGAGACCCAGGTCGGCGAGGGTCCCCGTCGGGTCGCTCATACCCGCCCCTTCGTCGCCGGGCCCCTAAACGCGCTGTCATTCGTCGACAGGGGTGGCCCCCGTCGGAAGACCGTCCGAGACGGCGTTCGACCGAGTCCGAAGGGTTTTGCGCGTGGGTCGCCGACGTGGGTGAAATGGTCGACCGCGGCGACGTCTGCGTGCTGATCCCGACCTACAACGAGGCCGCGACGATCGGCGACGTCGTCGGCGAGTTCCGCGAACGGGGGTTTGAGAACGTGCTCGTGGTCGACGGCCACTCGACCGACGACACGGTCGAGACCGCACGGGAGAACGGCGCGCGCGTCGTCGAACAGTCCGGACGGGGACGGGGCACCGGCAAGGGCCAGGCGGTTCGCGAGGGCGTCGCGCGCTCGACGGCTCCCTACCTCCTGATGCTCGACGGCGACGGCACGTACCGTCCGGCCGACGCCGACGCGCTCCTCGAACCCCTCCTCACCGGGGAAGCCGACCACGTCGTCGGCGACCGCTACGCCGACATGGCCGACGGCGCGATGACCCGGTTCAACGGCGTCGGGAACCGACTGATCAACCGGGCGTTCCGCTCGATCCACGGTCGCGACGTCGGCGACGTCCTCAGCGGCTATCGCGCGTTCACCCGCGAGTCGTTCGAGCAGTGCAACCCCGCAGCGGACGGCTTCGGTATCGAGACCGAACTCGCCGTCGAGTGCGTCAAACACGGGGTTCCCCTCACAGTAGTACCGATAGAGTACCACGCCCGCCCCGAGAACTCCGAGACCAACCTCAGACCCGTCCGCGACGGCGCGAAGATCCTCCTCACGCTCTACCGGCTGGCGAAGACCAACAACCCGCTCTTCTACTTCGGGAGCGCGGGCGTGCTCTCGGGGCTCGCAGGGGTCGTCGTCGCGGCCTACGTCTTCGTCGAGTGGGTTACCCTCCGGGTCTCCCACGAGGTGCTCGCGGTCGCGGCGGCCTTCGCCATCATCGTCGGCGTCCAGCTGGTGATCTTCGGCGTGCTCTCGGACATGATCCTCGCGATCAACCGCGAGCAGACCCGACGGTTCGAGGCGCTGCTCGACCGGGAGGCGACCGACCGCCCGCGAACGGACGACTACCGGCCCGGCAGTTCGATGGAGCGGGCCGGATCGGCCGACGAGCCGGACCGGTCACCGAAGCGCGACCCCTCGACCGACCCGCCCGCTGAACGCGTCGGCGCAGAGCGCGACTAGAACAGCGCCCGGAGCCGCGCCAGCAAGCCCGTGGACGCGGACTGCCGGCGCTCCTCGAAGACGGGATGGAGCGCGTCGAGCAACCGGTTCTCGTCCTCGAATCGGTTCGCGTCGGCCTCGTCGAGCGCCGTCGAGAGCGGGATCGACTGGCCGGCGGGGTCGTAGGGGATCTCGGGGTCGCCGAGGGTCTCGACGACCGTCGCGGCGTCCGTCGGGTAGCTGAGGTCGGCCTCGGCGAGGCGACCGTCGAGCGCGGCGATCCCGAACGTGATGGCGTCGGGTTCGGCGGGGTCGTCCTGGGGCGGGCGCGCGGCCATACCTGCCGTACGGCTCGGGCGACGAAAACCCTGCGGACAGTGCACAACGACTATCCGGCGGGCTGTGTTTCCCCCACTATGACCGACTACACCACCGTCTCGATCCCGAAGGACCTCGCCGACCGGGTGGAGGAGACCATCGAGGGCACCAGCTTTTCGAGCACCAGCGACCTCGTTCGCTTCCTGCTCCGAAGCATCGTGATCCAGCACCAACAACAGGGCGAGCTCACCGAGGCGGAGTTCGACGAGATAACCGACCAGCTCCGGGACCTCGGCTACCTCGGCTGATCCACGGACTCCGCGGGCGGGTCGGTGTCGACGAGTTCGAGCGATTTCTCCCGCCCGTCGCGCCCGAAGGCCGCGAGCGACGCCCGCTCCCACGGCGCGACCGCGACGAAGACCGTCCCGTGGAGGTCGTCGGCCTTGGTGAGCTCGAGTCTTCCCTGGGGATGTGAGACGAACCGACCCTGTGTCTGGCCGGCCGGAACCCCGAGGTCGACGCCGAAGACCGCCGAGACCGCACCGCCGGCCTCCGGGAAGTAGAAGTGCGTGAAGACGGGCGTCTCGGGCGGGAGGTCGGGCGCGAACTCGCCAGCGGGCGTGGTCGCGAGCGGGATCGTCACCGCCTCGGGTTCGGCCTCGCGCGCGAAATCGAGCAGCCCGTCGACGAGCCCGCGGGTCGCGTGGACGGTCCTCATCGGCCGGTCCGACCGTCGGCGGGCGGCGTGCCCGCGGTCATCCGGGGAGGAACAGCCGTGCGGCCTTCGCGTACAGCGCGGGTGCGCGCCGACGGGATCCCGAGAGCGCCGCGGAGAGCGCCGCGCTCGCGTGGTCGTGGACGCCGGCCCCGTGACCGAGCAGGACCCGGTCGGGCGAGAGGTCCCGGAAGGACCGGCGGGGCGGCAGGAGGCGGAGCATCGGGTGGACCCCGAGGCGCTCGTCGCCGGTTCGCATGTACTCGGAGGTGCCGACCGCCTCCGCAACCACCAGGGTTCCCTCGTCCTCGTTGTAAAGCAGTGCCTCCTGCCAGAGCGGGGTCGCGACCATCCGGAGGCGATAGCCCGTTCCGCCGAGTTCGCCGGAGAATCGCTCGACCGGGGCCTCGATGTCGTCGGCGACGCCCGCCATCCACGACGGGATGTGGACCGAGACGTCGTGTCTGGTCGCGATCGTTGCGGCGTCGCGCTTGTGGCGGTCGAGCAGGATCACGACGCCCGCGACCTCGCCCTCCGCGGCGAGCAGGTCGTCGAGCCCCTCGGTGTCCACCGGATCGACCAGCCAGACGCCCTCGTCGGTCGTGAGCGCGTGGCTCGCGCGTTCCATGCGTTCGTCCGGGTAGGCGAGCCAGCCAACGCCGCCGTCGAACCGGTCGATCTCCTCGTAGCTCGCCCGGCCGGAACCTTTCATCGGCATACGTCGTCTTCGAGGGCGCGTGGGATGAGGCCGTCGGTGGCGGGGACGTCCGTTTCGGGGTGGCCGAGACCGCCCGGGGCGTTGGCGTTATCGTTTGCCGGCGAACTCCTCGTAGTCCATCTCCAGGAGCTCCTGCGGTCCGCCCGATCCCGGTTCCTCGAACGTGGGGTCGGCAGCGGCGTCGGTGACCGGGCGCTCGGGGGGGTCCCCGCCGTCGCTTCGAACGACCTGCTCCAGCGCTTCCGAGAGTGACGCGGAGAGCTCGGCGACCGCGTCGGCCGTGAGGACGTCGATGTCGTCCAGCACGCCGACACCGATGCCCGTCGCGAACCCGAGGTAGGGGAGGTAGCTGCCGACGACGGGAACGTAGTCACCGACCGTCTTCCCGTATGCGAACCCGTCCTTCCCGAATCGGAACACCCGTCGGAAGTCGGCTTCCCGCGCGACGGTGGCGGCCCTGTCGCCACCCCGTTCGAGAGCCGGTCGCACGCGGACGTCCGGCAACGCGAACCGTTCGTAGGACACCGACGTCAACCGGTGGACGGACGGTCCGTTCCCGACCCGCTCGCGCACGACCGACCCGTCGACCAGCCGGTCGGGAAGCCGCGCCGTGATACGGCCTCTTGCGTCGTCGGCCCTCCCCGAAACCGCCTGGGTCGCCGTCGAGACCACGGTCGAAGCCGTTCCCGTGGCGTCGGAGGCCCGTCCTCTCGCCTCGTCGGCCTTCTCGGAGACGGTCTCTCTGGCACCGGAGGCGGTCGTCGCAGCCGTGTCCCTCGCCTCCGCTACTCGGTCTCGGAGATCCATGGTCCGGATACACGCGTCGGCCGAATAATGGTTCCGTCCGGCGAGGGCGACGCGACCGTCGGGCTATCCCAATCGGTCGGTGTCGATGCTGACGCCCGGCGGTGTCACGATCAGGAACTGCCGGAAGTGGATGAGTTCGCCACCGAGTTCGCGGACGTCACGCGCGAAGCCGCCGGCGAGCCGGTTGAGGTCGCCCTCGACCGCGAGCACGAGCACGCCGCCCGACTCGATCTCGGCGACCCACTCGGACTTCGGGGTTCCGCCGTCGAGCACGCCGAGGACGACCCGCGTCGCCGCGCCGTCCGCCTCGTCGATCTCGCCTTCGATGGCCTGCAGGTCCAGGTCGAAATCGCTCATATCCGCCCCTCATCGTCGGTGGGCAAAAACCCTCCCTTCAGTCGTCGCCCGCCGGGGTCGCGTCCGTCCGGGCGGCCCGCGACCGACGCGAGAAGTAGGTCGCGACCGCGGGCCCCGAGATGTTGTGCCAGACGCTGAACAGCGCGGGCGGGAGCGCGGCGAGCGGGCTGAAGTAGGCCGTCGCGAGCGCCACCGCGAGCCCGCTGTTCTGGAGGGCGACCTCGAAGGTACACGCCCGAACCCGGTCCTCGCTCATGCCGGTCGCGCGGCCGACGCCGTAGCCCGCCCCGAGACCGACCGCGTTGTGGGCGACCACCGCGACGAAGACCACCAGACCGGCCCCCAGAATGTTCGAGACGTTCGCGCCGACCACCGCGGCCACGATGGCGACGATGGCGACCACGCTGACCGCGGGAAAGACGTTCAGACCGGTCTCGGCGACCCGCGGCGCGTAGCGGTCGAGGAGGAGTCGAAGAACGAACCCCGCGACGACGGGGATCAGTACGACTTGCACGATGCTCGAGAACATCTCGGCGAAGGTGACTTGCAACTGTTCGCCCGCGAGCGCGACAACCCACGCCGGCATCACGACCGGGGCGGCGAGCGTCGTCACGGTCGTGATCGAGATCGAGAGCGCTACGTCGCCGTCGGCGAGATAGGTCATCACGTTCGAGGCCGTCCCGCCGGGCGCAGCCCCGAGGAGTATCACGCCGACCGCGAGCGCGGGCGGCAGGGAGAGGACGACGGTGAGCACCCACGCCGCGACCGGCATCACGACCCACTGGGCTATCGCACCGATGGCGACGTCGCGCGGGCGCTCGACGATCCGCTCGAAATCCACCGGACGGAGCGTGAGTCCCATCCCGAGCATGATGACCCCCAGCAGCGGCGTGATGTACGGCGTGATCCACGTGAACGAGTCGGGCGTGACGAGCGCCGCGCCCGCGAAGACCAGGATCCAGACCACGAAGTAGGTGCTCGCGAGGTCGCCGACGCGTTCGAGACCGTCGAGAACGGTCATACCGCTGCCACCCGGCTCGATCCGGGCGTGTCCGTTGTTCGCATCCGGCAATCCATGTCCCGTGCCTGCACGGCCCGGATCAAAAGGTTTGGTATCAGGTACTCGGCGACCCGCCCACACCATCACGGTTTATGATCGTTGATCTTCCGAGTGGCTTTCCGACGAACCCCGGTTCGGAACGCCAGACTTATATGCTACATCGGCCTCGTGAGGATTGCAATGGCTTACCACAACGCGGACACGGAGGCTTCGTCGGACACCCCGGCGGGTCGAGTTCTTCCAGGGCACCCTGGGAGATACGACTGAGTTCGACGACGCACGGATTTTCGACACGACGCTCCGTGACGGAGAGCAATCGCCACGCACCTCGTTCAGCTACGACGACAAACGCGAGATAGCGGCGGTGCTGGACGAGATGGGAACCCACGTCATCGAGGCGGGTTTTCCTGTGAACTCCGATGCGGAGTTCGAGGCGGTGCGCGACATCGCCGAGAGCACGAACGTAACCACCTGCGGGTTGGCCCGCGTGGTCGAGAAGGACGTGGAGGCGGCGCTGGACTCCGGCGTCGAGATGGTCCACGTCTTCGCGTCGACGAGCGACATCCAGCTCGAGGACGCGATGCACTCGAACCGCGCGGAGATGCAGGAACGGTCGGTGAACGCGGTCGAGCGCGCGGCCGAGGCGGGCGTCGAGGTGATGTTCTCGCCGATGGACGCCACCAGAACCGACCCCGAGTACCTCAGGGACGTCGTCGAGGCCACCTCGGCGGCGGGCGCGGACTGGATCAACGTCCCCGACACCTGCGGGGTCGCCACACCCACTCGGTTCGGCAAACTGATCGCCGACGTCTGCGCGCACGCCGACGCCGAGGTCGACGTTCACACCCACGACGACTTCGGGCTGGCGAGCGCGAACGCGCTCGCGGGCTTCGAGGCGGGGGCGGCGCAGGCCCAAGTGAGTGTGAACGGCATCGGCGAGCGCGCCGGCAACGCCGCCTACGAGGAGGTCGTGATGGCGATCGAGTCGCTCTACGACGTCGACACCGGTATCGACACGACGCGGATCACCGAGCTCTCGCGGCTGGTCGAGGCCGCGAGCGACATCGAGACGCCGGGCAACAAACCAGTAGTAGGGCAGAACGCCTTCAGCCACGAGTCGGGGATCCACGCCGCAGGCGTGATAGAGAACTCCGATACGTTCGAACCCGGCGTGATGACCCCCGAGATGGTCGGCGCGAGCCGCGAGCTCGTCTTGGGCAAACACACCGGCACCCACTCGGTCCGCGAGCGGCTGGTCGAGGCGGGCTACTCGCCGACCGACGACGAGGTACGCGAGTGCACGCGTCGCGTCAAGGACTTCGGGGCCGAGAAGGAGCGGGTGACGATGAG
>NZ_QZWE01000082.1:0-388 GCF_003602035.1 Halococcus sp. IIIV-5B
TCTTTAGGAGCTCGATCATATAATAATAATTGATACATATGTGATGCTAGTAATTCTTGCATAGCATCTATCATATCACTTTGATATTGGTCTGATGTCTGTGATTTTATACAACATAAAATACTTGTTGAGCTTTTTTTAGCACTAGTATTGCTTTTATAAAACTGCTTTAGAAGAAAAGTATTGCCACTAGACTTTTCAGTAGCAATATATCCTGCAGAAATCCCAGCTCGTTTAGGACCTTTAGGAGAAAATTCCCCTTGTTTAGCAATGTTTTTATCACGCAGCAGCTCTTCAATATTGTTATTGCTTAAGTTTTTATTAAAATTTCTTGCTTGTTGATTATTTAATTCTTGTATACGTTCTATTTTAAATTGTGTAGTTAGCC
>NZ_QZWE01000083.1:0-382 GCF_003602035.1 Halococcus sp. IIIV-5B
AGGACCATTACTCTCGACGGGAACGCGACGGTCACACTGAACGGAAACGAAATCAACCCAGAAGACTACTCGAAAAACGTGCTTTCGGTGGTTGGGACCGGTAGCCCCACCGATTACCGCTTCTCGGTTTCGGGGTCGCTTGAGAAGAGTACCGCCAACAACGGTACGCTCGGTGATGAGGACGAGGTCAGCGGGAGTAGCGCCGAGGGCTACGTTTCCGGTGGGACGGACTCCTATGTATTCTCGGGCGAACTTAGGACCATTACTCTCGACGGGAACGCGACGGTCACACTGAACGGAAACGAAATCAACCCAGAAGACTACTCGAAAAACGTGCTTTCGGTGGTTGGGACCGGTAGCCCCACCGATTACCGCTTCTCGG
>NZ_QZWE01000009.1:0-117080 GCF_003602035.1 Halococcus sp. IIIV-5B
TTCCACAGCCCTGCGACCGCCCCGATCCCGCTCAACACGACGAACGCGGCCGTCGCCCCGACCCCGACCCACGGCGGCCCCCCGGAATTAACAAAAGACGAAGATTCGTTAATACGCATACGGTTCCAACACGGCAACCGCCGCCAATAAGCCCGTCGCACGCGCCCGAGGCGGTCGTGGTCGGACCGGAATCGGTCAGGTCACACCGGGGGCGGGGTACGAACGCTTTTGCGAACGCGTGCCGAGGTGAAACCAACAGTGGTGTCGCATGAATAAGACGGGAACGGAACTCCTCGGGTCGCTCCTCGTCCCCCTCTGTCGGTTCGGCCACCACGACTACGAACCCCAGTACGTCGTCAGGATGGACGCGATCGGCCTCGGCGACGACCGCTATCCGCTCCGGATGCGCTGGCGGTGTTCGCGGTGTGGGACGGAATGTACGCTCCCCGCCGGTGTCTCGCCGTAGTCGAGAATGAGGGGTCGAGGACCGCACGCCCTTCGAGCACGCCGACACACCGGTCCGTCCGAGCGGACGAGCAGGCAGCAGCGTGGTGGGAGCTTATAGACGACGACGAACACGGCCGAACGTGAGCTCCACACCGACATCGAGCGACGTCACCTGTCCGAGCTGTGAGTCCAACAACGTCCAGATAGCCGACACCACCGCCGACGCCGACGAATCGCACTACGAGTGCCTCGACTGCGAGGAGGAGTTCGAGACGTCGAAATCCAAGTAGGGCCCGGGGCTCCGTTCCGGTCGGGACCACCCCTCGACCGGTCGTTTGTGCATTCCTTATGAGGGAGGGGGTGTAAGCCCGAACGATGGGCACACTCGACAGCGTGCGGGCGTTCTTCCAGCGGGACATCGTGTATCTCACGGTCTCGGTACTGTTCGTCCTCGTGGGAATATTCGATATCGTGGCTCGGACCGGGCTCGTCGGGCTCGTGCTGGGCGTGATACTGATCTGGCTCGGACTGTCCCGCCTCTACGGCTTCTACGTGGGCGAACGGATCGGCGAGACGGTCGCCAAGCGTTTCGGCCGGTAGACGATACGAAACTCGCCTTCGATGTTCGCCGGCCGACGACGTGGGGTCGGCGGCTACGGGGTTTCCCGGGCGATCCGGAGCACCGATTCGGTCAGCACGTCGACGCCGATGTCGATCGAGCGTTCGTCGACGTCGAAGGTCGCGGTGTGGTGGCCGCCGGGGTGGTCGGTGCCGATGCAGACGTAGGCCGCGTGGCCGCCGCGCTCCTGCACCCGGTGCATCAGATAGGTCGCGTCCTCGCTCCCGCCGAGGCCGTCGCGTTCGGTGGGGGTGTCGACCCCCTCCACTTCGGTCGACACCTCGTGAACGATCTCGACGAGTTCGGCGTCGCTGGTCGCGCTCGGCGCGCCGCCCACGGTCGAAAGGTCGACCGAGCAGCCGTGCATCTCGGCGGCGGATTCGACCACCTGCTCGGCGCGTTCGCGCATGTACTCCATGAGCGCCGTCGTCTGGCCCCGGACTTCGCCCTCGATGAACGCCGCCTCGGGGATGATGTTGGTCGCGCTCCCGCCGCCGACCATCCCGGCGTTGATCCGGGTCGGGCCGTCGTCGTGGCGCGGGATGGCGTAGAGGTTCTGGATCGCCGCCGCCATCGCCTGGACGGCGTTCTTCCCCTCCTGGGGGTCGGCCCCGGCGTGGGCGGGTTCGCCCGAGAAGTCGGCTCGGAAGTGGTGCACCGCGAGGAAGTCGTCGATGCCCGCCACGACCTCGCCGGTGGGATGATCGAGGCCGATGTGAGTGGCCAGGAGGTAGTCCACGTCGTCGAGGTGGCCGCTCTCGGCGATCGGCTTCGCGCCCGCGACCATCTCCTCGCCGGGCTGGAAGACGACCTTGAACGTCCCCTGGAAGTCGCTCTCGGCGACCGCTTCGAGCACGCCGATGCCCATGGTTACGTGTGAGTCGTGGCCGCAGGCGTGCATCGCGCCGGTCTCCGAGCGAAAGCCCTCCTTCGCGGGGACGTGTTCGTCGGAGTCTGACTCCTCGCGGAGCAGGCCGTCGATGTCGACCCGGAGCGCGACGGTCGGGCCCTCGCCGCGTTCGAGGACCGCTATCGCGCCGGTGTAGCCCCCCTCCAATTCATCGAGAACGTCCTCGCGCGCGCCGGCGGCGCGGGCCCGTTCGTACCACGACGTGAGTTCCTCGTCGTCCGGAACGGCGGTGCGTTCGCCGTCGGCGAGGATCGCGGGTCCGACGAAGAGGTCGTCGACGCCGATGCGTTCGCACTCCTCGACGATCCGGCTGGTGGTGTAGAACTCGCGCCAGGCGGGTTCGGGGTGACGGTGGAGGTCGCGGCGGAGGTCGACGAGTCGGTCGTGGCGGGTCCGTTGCATGAGGGGTGTGGCGACCGCCGGTGACGTAACCTTTCGGTCAGTGACCGGCCTGTCGGACCTGGTCGATGGCGACCTCGACGTGGACGCCCGCGGGGAACTCCCCGCCGGCGACGCTCCGGGCGAACTCGTCGTGGCCCACGATCTCGATGGTGCGCGAGTAGACGGTGTAGGTCCAGTCGGCGAACCGGTCGCCGGTCGCCGAGAGGCGTTTGGACTGCGGGGCGTGTTGCTCGTGAGGCTGACCCGGGTGCGGGCCGCCGAACTCGACGCCCTTCCGTGAGGCGCTCTCCTTGATGTCCTCGACAACGCGGTCGAGCGCGCCCCGGTCGCCGCTCGTGAGTTCGAGTGTCGTGACGAAAGGCATTGGTGTCCGGTCTGGGAGGCCACGCACCAAAAACGCACCCGTGTGGAGTCGGTATGTGTGTCGAGCACGGGTGGCTCGATTGTGAGGGCGGTGCGGGTGATGCGGATGCTGTGGCGGTGCGGGTGGGGTAGCGGTACGGATGCTGTGGCGCGCGCTCGCGACCGGTCCGAGCGACAGTGAGGGCCGGTTGCAGACACTGTGCGAGGGATGAGCACCGCAGCGAGCGAAGCGGAGCGACGCGAGCGAGGAGCGCAGTCGGCTGGGGAGGCATGTGGCCGTCGCGGGGCGGAGCGGGAGTCGGTAGTGATTGTACCGTGAGCGACCAGCGGGAGCGAGCGGGCCGACGACTGACCGCAGTTCTCGCGAGCCGAAGGCGAGCGAGAGCACGGAAGAGCGGAGCTCTTCCGGTGGGAAGGAGGAGGCTTTTGATCCACATTTTGCCAGCGAAGGAGCGAAGCGACTGAGCGCAGCAAAAGGTGGGAGTTGAAACAACACCCAATTAAAGGCGGCCCGAATATCCCGGGTAATGGCAGTCGAAGCGACGAGTGCGGGGGCTATCCTCTTTCGCGACACGAGGGGCCGCCGCGAGTACCTCCTCCTGAAGAGCCGTCCCGGGGACTGGGAGTTCCCCAAAGGCGGCGTCGAGGGGGACGAGGAACTCCAGCAGACGGCGATTCGAGAGGTAACGGAGGAATCCGGGATTCAGGATTTCAGATTGATCGACGGGTTTCGGCGCGAGTACGACTACGTCTTCCAGGCCGGTGGCGACACCATCCACAAGACCGTCCACCTGTTCGTCGCGGAGTCGAACGAGGCGAGCGCCGAGCTCTCGAACGAACACCACGACCACCAGTGGCGCGACTACGAACAGGCGGTGAACACCATCACCCAGGACGGCCCGCGCGACATCTTCGTCGAGGCCCACGACTTCCTCAACGAGAAGGGCTACTGAGTCGGCGACTCGAGGGACGGATCGTTCGCGGATCAGTTCCCGGCGAGCGCGCCCGCGAGGTCGTCGGCGACGGCGGCGATGGCCTCGCGAGCCCGGTCGACCTCGCGCATCGTCATGAAGCCGTGGACCATGTCCGGGTAGTTTTCGTAGCGTGTCGAGACCCCATCACGGACGAGTTTCTCGGCGTAGGCCCGCCCGCCGTCCCGAAGCGGGTCGAAGCCCGCGGTGACGACCGTCGCGGGCGCGACCCCGGAGAGGTCGGCGGCGTTGATCGGGTCGGCGTAGGGGTTTCGCATGTGGATGTCGTTCACGAAGTAACACTCGTTGAACCACGCCATGTCTGCCTCTGAGAGCACGATGCCGGCGTGATCCTGCATCGAGGGATGGTCGTCGTCGAATCCGACGCCGGGGTAGAGGAGGGTCTGGTGGTCGATCTCGGGGCCGTCGCGGTCGGCGGCGAGGAGGGCGACGACGGCCGCGAGGTTCCCGCCGGCCGAATCGCCCGCCACCGCGAGTTCGCCGGTACCGTCGAGCGCCTCGGGGTTCGCGGCGGCCCACTCCGTCGCGGCGTAGGCGTCCTCGACCGCCGCCGGGAACGGATGTTCGGGCGCGAGCCGGTAGTCGACCGAGAGGACGGCACAGCCGCTCTCGCGAACCAGGTGGCGACAGAGCCAGTCGTGGGTGGCGATGTCGCCGAAGACGAACCCGCCGCCGTGGAAGAAGACGACCGTGGGGGACGGACCGTCCGCGTCCGGTCGGTAGAGGCGGGCGTCGAGGTCGCCCGCGGGACCGGGGATCGTGAGGTCCGTGGCCGTCCCGACGCGCGGGTTGTGGCGGTTCTGAATCCGCATCGTCACGCGCGAGACGAAGCGGAGGACCGTCGTCGCACGGCGACTGTGCGGAAGCGAGAATCGGTCCTGCCGTTCGACCGCCGCCTTCGCCTGGGGGTGGATCTCGTCGGCCTGCATGACCGAACGGTCGGGCAGTCGATACTAAACCGGCCGGGTTCCGGCACGGTCGTCGCGACCGAGACCGATGACGGTCGACGGGCGGTTCACTCCGTCTCCGAATCGGACCGCCACCGCCGGACGAGCCGCACCGACCCGCGAACGAACCACACGAGGGCTTTGCCAGCCAGTTCGACGAGCTGTAACGGCCAGAAGAACCAGAACTTCAGGAGGCTGAGACCGTCTCCCCGGTCGTCAGGGCCGTCGTGGGTGAAGCGACGGACGACGAACGCGGTGACCGCACCGACGACTAAGGCTTCGAGAACGACCATCGGGTGGAGCGTGGGTTGTGGTTCAGATAAAGGCTCGTCGGGTGGAATCACCCAAAAACCGAACCGATTAGCCGGTCGAAGGGGGACGCAGAACGTGAACGTCGACAGCGAGTTCGTCTTCGAACTCGGGGTGTGCGCGTGGGCCGAGCGAAACTGGCCGCCCGAGGGGACGCTGCCGCCCGACACCACCGCCATCGTCGCGCGCCAGCTCGGGACGAAGTATCGCCGGTGGGACACGGTGGTCGTGGAGGCGAACACCCGAAAGCTCACCGAGCGGGCGCGGTTCGGCACGAAGCGGCTCGATAGCGACCTGCTGGGCGTGGTTCGAAACGCGCCGGCCGAGTGGGCGTGGTACCGGGAGTGCCTCCCCGAGCCCGACTATCCTTGGAGATACGTTCGGGAGGCGGTCCACCGCGCGGCGGGTCGTGGAGTTATCGAAACCCGCCGCCGGAACAACCGGATCGAGCTCCGTCGGAAGTGGGCCTACCCCGACTGGGTCGAGCGGGTGGTCGCGATCGAGAACAAACCCGACCTCACCGCGAGCGCCGCCCGCGCGCTCGCCGGCCAGATCGAACGCGACGTCGCGCTCGGGCTCTGTGACGAGGTCTGGGTCGCCACCGCCCGCACCGACGACGCCGTCGAACCCGTCCTCCTCCGGGACTTCCCGGTCGAGGCGGGCGTGCTGGTGGTCGATACCGATGGAGAGAGCGGAACGGACGCCGAGGTCATCTGGCACCCGCGAACCCTCCCGGCCCGCGAACCCGGAACCCGGATCACCGAACGCGCGACGAGCGGGAACGCCGCCGAGTTCGAGTACGCGAGCCGGGAGTGGAAGGCCGAGAAACGCCTCGGGATAGCCGAGCGCGCCTACGAACGCGGCTGGCGGTCGTACGTCGACACGATGCGACCCGACTGCCGGCACTTCGAGCTCCGTGCGGAGAACGGAACCACCCTCCCCTGGTGTGCGGCGAAGGGATACCACCAGAGCGCCACCGAGTGCGCGTGGTCGTGCGGGTCGTTCGAACCCGAACCGCCCGCCTGGCGCTCGCGAGGCTGGCCGATCGAGGGCGGGCCGGGAAAGGCCATCAAGCGGCTGCTCGCCGACCAGCGCGAACGCAATCGACCCGATCTCGATTAGTCCTCGTCGATCGACTCGACGACCACCGCGTCGCGCTCGACCGCGAGCCGGAAGACCGGGACGGTTCGTTGAACGACCTCGACCACGCCGCGGCGTTCGAGCCCGCGAAGCGCCGACCGGACGTCGTCGGGCTCGGGGTCGAGGTCGTGGGTCTCACGGAGTTTGTGGAGCACGGAGACCACGCTCTCGGGGTCGTCGTCCTGACCGGCGACGACGTCGAACACCGAGACTTCGAGCGCGGGCACGCGAACGGTGCGCGGGCCGTCGTCGTCGGGTTCGGCCCCGACGAGTTCGGCGGCGTCGGCGGTCGCACGGATCAGGCTGTTCTCGTCGCGGTAGTAGTACTCCTTGAGTTCGGCTTCGAGGTACTGGTGGACCTCGCTGCCGCTGTCCATGTCCCATCGGTCCTCGAGTTCGCTGTTCTTGGTCGGTTGGAGGGCGACCACGTCTGCGAGGCGGTCGGTCGCCTCGTCGGAGAGGGCCATCGCGCGGCGGTAGGGAAACCGGCTATATCGACCTTCTGGAATCGATCGACCGGCCGTGGGACCGAACAGTGCGGTCGCCGTCGACGCCGACTCGGGAGCGCTCTATAGCCCTCCATGCGGCAGTGACACACGGAAACAGTAACGTTACAAGCGCTCAACCCCACGAACGTGTCAATGGGTCGGCGCGAACGCCCGTCCTCGGCCCGCTCTCTCAATCCATGACGGACGCGAACATCGACACCGATACCAGCCGCCCGCGAACCGCCCGCGCCGAACCGACCCGCCAGCTCTCGGTCGAGGAGGTCGGCGACCTCGCGCGGACCGTGATCGAGAACGTCGAGGACGTGATCGTCGGGAGCCACGACGCAATCGAACACATCGTGACCACGATGCTCGCGCGCGGGCACGTCCTGCTGGAGGACGTCCCCGGGGTCGGCAAGACGATGCTCGCACGTGCGGTCGCCCGCTCGTTCGAGTCCTCCTTCTCCCGGGTGCAGTTCACGCCCGACCTCCTGCCCGCCGACGTGACGGGAGTGAACGTCTTCAACCAGCAGTCGCGCGAGTTCGAGTTCCGACCCGGGCCGGTGTTCGCGAACGTCGTGCTGGCCGACGAGATCAACCGTGCCCCACCCAAGACCCAGAGCGCGCTGCTCGAAGTGATGGAGGAGACCCAGGTCACGGTCGACGGCACCACCCACCGACTCGACGAGCCCTTCACGGTGATCGCCACACAGAACTCCGTCGAACGGAACCGGACCTACGAACTCCCGATCGCCGAGGTCGACCGGTTCATGAAGCGCCTCCGGCTCGGCTACCCCTCGCCCGACGCCGAGGCCGCGATGCTCGGACAGGTCGCCGGCACCCACCCGATCGAGACCCTCGACCCCGTCGCCAGCCTCGGCCAGCTCCGCGGGGCGCGCGCCACGGTCGCTGAGATCACCGTCGAAGCCCCCGTCAGACAGTACGTCACGCGGCTGGCGAACTACACCCGCGAACACGCCCAGCTCGGGGTGAGCCCCCGCGGGTCGCTGGCGCTGTTGCGCGCCGGTCAGGCCCGGGCGGCGCTCGACGGTCGGGAGTACGTCACCCCCGACGACGTCCAGCGCGAGGCCGAGGTCACGCTCGCCCACCGGATCCGACCGGTCTCCAGCACCGACGAGACCGGTCGCGAGGTCGTACGGACGGCGCTCTCGACGGTTCGCGTCGAATGAGACCCACCCGCCGGGCGGTCGCGGTGGCGGGGCTGTGCGGCCTCGCGGTCTGGCTCGCGGTCCGCTTCGGCGCGCGCTCGCTCAACGCGGTGGTGGTACCGGCACTTGTCGCGCTCGTCGCGGGGGCGATACAGTTAGTTCTCGCCGACCGGCCGACGGTCCGCCGGAGCCGACCCGCACCCGGGTTTCCGGACGAGATTCGGTCCGTCGAGCTCACCGTCGAGGGGGGCGACGCGCTATCGGGGCGAGTCACCGAGACCGTGGGTGACGGGCTCGAAAGCTCGTTTTCGAGCGCGAAACGCGGGCTGCCGGCCACCATCGAGTACGACGTCCGGCTCGGCTCCCGCGGCGAACGGCGGCTCGGTCCGGCGACGCTGAAAGTGACGGACGTGCTCGGGCTCTGGACGACGACGTACGACTACCCGAAACGGACACCCCTTTTGGTGTATCCACCGCTCTTCGAGGTCGCGGGGGCCGGCGGCGCGCTCGGCGCGCCCGATCCCATCGACCAGCGCGACGAGTTCGACGAACTCCGGGAGTACGTCCCGGGCGACAGTCTTCGGGATATCCACTGGGCGTCGAGCGCGAAACGCGACGACCTCGTGGTGATGGAGTTCGACACCGCGAGCGACGTCACGGGGCTGACGGTCGCGGCCGAGGCGGTCGCGGGCTACGACGACGAGATGGCGGCGGCGACCGCGAGCGTCGTCACCGCGCTGCTCGACGCGGGGCTCGCGGTCGGCCTCGCGCTCCCCGGGACCGAGGTCGACCGCGACGGCGGCGAAACACAGCGCGAACGCGTCCTCGCCGCGCTCGCCAGAACCGGGCCGGGGCGGGTCGAGCGCGACGCCGACGTCCGGGTGGTCGCCGACGCCGGCGGCACGCGCGTGACCGTCGAGAACCGCGAGATAGCCTTCAGCGAACTCGCCGGCCCTCGGATCGAACCCACGGCCGACGCCGGGGTGGTCTCGTGAGCACGCTCGAGAACCGAACCGACGAGCGCTCGGGTCGTCGGCTGTCGGTCGGGTTCGGGCCGCGCTCGCGTCGCGCGCTCGCGCTCGCCGCGACCCTCGTCCTCATCGGGTCGATCCTCCGGGTGCTCACGGCCGTCACCGACGTCGCCGGCGGCACCGACACGCTCTGGTTGTTCGTCGCCGGGAGTCTGGTGGCGGCGACGGTGCTCGCCCGCTTCCTGCCGACGGCCGGCGCGGTCGTGCTCGCGGCCGTGCTGTTCGGGGCCGGGATCTGGAGCTACATCCAGGCGGTGCCGAACGGCGCGCTTTTGCTCCAGTCGCTCGACGCGGTGAAGACCGACATCCTCGCGCTGCTGACCGGGCTCTCGGTGCTCCGGATAATGGCGGCCGGGACGTGGGCGGTCGGCTTCGCGCCCACGCCAACGTTCCTCGTCTGGTATCTCTCGCTCCGGCGACACTACGTGAGCGCGGCGGTCGTGGGGAGCGCGGCGCTCGGCTTCTTCGTCCTGACCGGCGACGCGGGCATCGGGGCGGTGCTCGCGGGGACCGCCGGCGCGGCCGGTGTGGTCGGCTTCGGTGAACTCGACCGCAACGGCGGGAGCGCGCGACAGGCCGAGACGCTCGTGGTGGTGCTCGCGGCGATGGTCGTGGTCGCGCCGTTCCTGAGCGTGGTCCCCGGCGGGACCTCCCAGCCGCTCGTCACCTCCGGGGCCGGCGACGGCAGCGGGGCCTCGACCATCGAGGGTGGGCTGCTCTCGGCGGGCGACGAGGTGAACGTCCAGGGCGCGATCACCCTCTCGCCGAAGGTCCGCTTCACCGTCGAGAGCGACCGGGAGGACTACTGGCGCGTCGCGGGCTACGACCGCTATACCGGACAGGGATGGGTCAGGACAGGGAGCAGCGACCCCTACGACGGCTCGCTCGCCGGCCCGCCGGGCAACGCCACCGAGGTGGACCAGACCTACGAGCTCAGGTCCGAGGTCGGTGTGTTGCCGGCGGCGTGGAAGCCGACAGAGCTCTCGGGCGACGTCGCCGACAACGCCAGCGTGACCGCGCTCGGCGGGCTCCAGCCCGACGGCGAGCTCGGAAACGGGACGACCTACGCGGTCGAGAGCCAGCGCCCGAACGCGACGCCGGCCCAGCTCCGGGCGGCCGGGACGGCCTACCCGGACGAGGTCGCGAGCCAGTACACCCAGCTCCCCGAGAGCACGCCCGACCGGGTCACGACCCGAACGGACCGCGTCACCGCGAACGCCGACAACCCCTACGACACCGCCCGGACGGTCGAGCGGTGGCTGGAGACCACCAAGAACTACTCGCTCGACGTCGACCGGCCCGACGGCGACATCGCGGACGCGTTCCTCTTCGAGATGGACGCGGGCTACTGTACGTACTTCGCCACCACGATGGTGACGATGCTCCGGAGTCAGGACATCCCGGCGCGGTTCGTGACGGGCTACACCGAGGGCCAGCAGGTCGCCCAGGACGAGTGGGTGGTCCGTGGCTACGACAGCCACGCCTGGGTCGAGGTCTACTTCCCCGAGACCGGCTGGGTCAAGTTCGACCCGACGCCGGCCGCGCCGCGAAGCGCCGTCGAACAGTCGAGCCTCGAGGGTGCCCGCGCGGGGAACGACTCGAACGTCGACGTCAACGGCTCCGAAGCGGGCGAGTGGACGCCGACGCCGACACCCACACCGGTCGGCGCGACGCCGACCGAGACGACCACCCCGAACGACTCGAACGCGAGCGACGGCGCTCCAGCCGGGGTCGACGACCAGCTCCAACAGGCCGCGAACCAGGACGGGCCGGACGGGGCGAACGCGACGAACACCACGACCGCGGGCGGTGCGGCCGATTCCGGTGACGGGGCAGCGAGCTTCGACCTGGAACTCCCCTCGCCGTCGCCGCGCGAACTCCTCTTCGTGCTGGTCGTGCTCGTCGGGCTGGCGGCCGCCGCCCACCGGACCGGCGTGCTCGAGCGGCTCTACCGCGAGCTCTGGCTCCGGGTCCACCCGAGTGGCACACCGGCGGCGGCGGTCGAGCGGTCGTTCGACCGGCTCGAGTACCTCCTCGCGCGCGACCACCGACCGCGCCGGGCCGGCGAGACCCCACGGGAGTACCTCGCGGTCGTGAGCACCGACGAGCGGGTCGAGCGGATCGGCGAGATCTTCGAGCGCGCCCACTACGCCGGCGAGGTGAGCCGGGCCGACGCCGACGAGGCCGCCGGGCTGGTCGACCAGCTCGTGGCCGAGCGCACCCCGGTGGTGGGTCGGTTCCGCCGAAACCGGCGCGAGCGAGGTCCCGACAGTATTTAATATGATGACTTCATATTTCCCAGTGTAATGTCGGAAGTCTGCTCGACGTGCGGCCTGCCTCAGGAACTCTGCGTCTGCGAAGACGTGGCGCGAGAGTCCCAGCAGATCACCATCCGCATCGACGAGCGCAGATACGGAAAGGAGGTAACGATAGTCGAAGGGTTCGACCCACAGGACGTCGACATGTCGAGTCTGTCCTCGGACCTGAAATCCAAGTTCGCCTGTGGCGGCACCATCGAGGACGACGCCATCGAACTTCAGGGCAACCACACCGGCCGGATCGAGGAGTTCCTTCGCGAGAAGGGCTACACGGTCGCCTAACCACCTCCGCTTTTCATCGACCCGCCATCGACGTTCGACCGCCGAGCGGCGCTTCGCGCGACCCGACCTTCGATCCGAGTCGTCCGTCGACGCCCGACCGACCGTTCATCCGGAAAGACCCGCCCGCCGTGTGGGTTCGTTCGTTCTTTCGGCGGGGAACACGAGGAATCCGGTCGAAAGCCGGTCCGTGACGAAAGAGTGAAAAGCCTCATCTACCCAGACGGGGTATGGCAAAGGATCGCTCGGCGACGCGGCGCGGCTATCTGAAGGCGACCGGTGCGGGGGTCGCGGCGCTCTCCCTTGCGGGGTGTATCGGTGGTGGCGACGGCGGAAACAACAGCAGCGAGGGCGGGAGCGGCGGCGGTGGTGGAAACGGAAGTGGCAGCGCTGGGAACGGCAGCGGCGCGGCGGGGAACGGATCCGGCGGGACGGCGAGCGGGAACGAGAGCGGCGGGTCGAACAACCAGCAGCGCATCGCCATCGGTTCGGACATCCCCTACAAACCGTTCGAGTACCGGACGAACGAGGACGAGCTCGTCGGGTTCGACGTCGACATCGCGAAGGCGGTGTTCGGCGAGCAGCTGGGGATGACCCCGCAGTTCCAGGCCACCTCGTTCGACAGCATCATCCCCTCGCTCAACAACAACAACTTCCGCGTGATCATGAGCGCGATGACGATCAACGACGACCGCGCGGAGAAGGTGGACTTCTCGGACCCCTACTTCACGGCCTACCAGACGATCATCACCCTCCAGAACAGCGATATCTCGGGGAAATCCGACCTCAAGGGGCAGACGGTCGGCGTCCAGAAGGGGACGACCGGGGCCGACGCCGCCGCGGGGCTGAAGGAGGAGTTCGGCGGCGACCTCTCGATCGAGAGCTACGACCAGATCCCCGACGCGTTCAGCGCGCTGATGAACAACCAGGTCGCCGCGGTCATCAACGACAACACCGTCAACGCCGGGTTCGTCAACGAGAACTCCGACGCGGTCCGGTTCGTCGAGGGCGACGGCGAGGCCGCGAACCAAGGCAAGAACGCGCCGTCGTACCTCACCCTCACCGTCGAGGAGTACGGTATCGCGTTCCGGCAGAACGACGACGAGCTCCGAAAGCGGGTGAACGAGGCGCTCTCGACCATCCGCGACGACGGCACCTACGACGAGATCTACAACGAGTACTTCGACAGTTAAACCACCTACACCTATCACTGTCTCCTGCTAACTCCCCGCAATGGCCGACACGCAAACGAACGCGACGCACGGGGCCGCCGAGAGCCGGCTGTTCAACGACACGACCCTGAAGTGGGTCGGGATGGCGGTCACGGGGCTGTTCACGCTCCTGATCGCGGTGTTCATCGGCTACATCGTCGTCTTCCAGGTCGACCTCGGGCTCCTGATCGAGGTGGTCTACCCGCAGTTCACGGACGCCTTCGTCACGGTGCTCAAGATCGTGGTCATCAGTTCGGTGCTGTCGGTGGTCGCCGGGGTCTTCGTCGGTCTCGGGCGGGTCTCGCGGACCGGCTTCACGCGGAACGTCGCGCGGGGGTACATCGAGTTCTTCCGCGGGACACCCCTCCTGTTCCAGTTGTTCGTGATCTACTTCGGGGTGCCGACGCTCTGGCCGGCCGGCCAGTTCCCCGTCTCCGACTTCTCGGTTCCGGCCGCCATCATCGGGCTGACGCTGAACCACGCGGCCTACATCGGGGAGGCGATCCGCGGCGGGATCGAGTCGGTGCCCGGCGGACAGATGGAGGCCGCGCGGTCGCTCGGGCTCTCGTACATCCAGTCGATGCGCGAGGTGGTCCTGCCGCAAGCCTGGCGTAACGCGCTCGCCGCCATCGGCAACGACCAGGTCATCCTCGTGAAGGACACCTCCCTCCTCACCGTGCTCGCGGTTCCCGAACTCATCAGCGCCTTCCGGAACGTCAACAGCAATACCTTCGACCCCTGGACCCCGATCGTGATCGTCGCGGTCGCCTACCTCATGATCACCATCCCGCTCGGACGGGTCGTGAGCTACCTCGAACGCCGTGCCGACCCCGCCGGAGGGAACTCGTGAGCACCCCGTCGACGCCGATCCTCGAGTTCGACGGCGTGAACAAGTACTTCGGCGACGCCCACGTCCTGCGGGACGTCGACCTCGACGTCGAGGACCGGGAGGTCTGTGTGGTGATCGGTCCGAGCGGCAGCGGGAAGTCGACGCTGCTGCGGTGTGCGAACAGATTGGAGGAGATCCAGTCGGGCGAGATCAGATTGGAGGGCGAGGCGATCTCGGCCCCAGACGCCGACATCAACCGGCTCCGCCAGCGCATCGGGATGGTCTTCCAGAGCTTCAACCTCTTCCCCCACAAGACCGCACTCGAAAACGTCACGCTCGGGCCGCGGAAGGTGAAGGGGATCTCGAAGAACGAAGCCACCGAACGCGCCGAGGAGCTCCTCGCCAGCGTCGGGCTCTCGGACCAGACCGGCTCGTATCCGAGTCAGCTCTCGGGCGGCCAGCAACAGCGCGTCGCCATCGCCCGCGCGCTCGCGATGGAGCCCGATGTCATGTTGTTCGACGAGGTGACGAGCGCGCTCGACCCCGAGTTGGTCGGGGAAGTACTCGACGTCATGGGCGAGCTCGCCGAGGAGGGGATGACGATGCTGGTGGTGACCCACCAGATGGGGTTCGCACGCGAGGTCGGGGACCGGGTCGTGTTGATGTCCGAAGGTCGCGTGGTCGAGACCGCCGAGCCCGAGCGCTTCTTCGCCGACCCCGACACCGACCGCGCCCAGCAGTTCCTCTCGAAGATCCTCTAGAAGTCGGTGACGACCTCGATCCCCGTCACCCCATACTCGTCCATCGCCGCCAGTCGGTCCGAAACCTCGTCGAGACTCACCTCGCGAGTGACGAGCGCGCCGGGATCGATCTCACCACCTGCGAGCAGGTCGAAGAGGTCGCCGTAGCGCGTCGGTGAGAGGCCGCGGGCCCCGAGGAGATCGATCTCGTTGCGCGTGAGTTCGTCGACCGGGAGTGAGACTTCACCGCGTTCGGCCTCACCCGTGAGCCCGACCTGGACGTGTCGACCGCGCCGCCGGAGGCAGTCGATGGTCGTGCGGAAGGTCTCCGCGCTCCCGAGGGCGTCGAGCGCGACGTGTGCGCCGCCGTCCGTCAGGTCGCGGATCGCTTTCACTGGATCGTCGGTCGCGTCGACCGTCGCCCGCGCCCCGAGGTCCGCAGCGAGGTCGAGCGCGGCCCCGTCGAGGTCCACCGCGAGCACCCGCGCGCCCATCGCCGCGCCAAGCTGGACCGCCGAGAGGCCGACCCCGCCACAGCCCACGACCGCGAGCCACTCGCCGGCCTCCAGGTCGGCCCGGCGCGCGAGCGCGTTGTAGGCCGTGACGTACCGACAGCCGAGCGCCGCCATCGCCACCGGTGAAACACCGTCGGGAAGCGGCGTGACGTTGTACTCGGCGTTCGGGACGTGGACCCGCTCGGCGAACGCTCCGGGGGTACTCGCCTCGAACCCGAGCGCGCGGTCGTTCGCACAGACGTTGCCGTGACCGTTGTGGCAGGTGGGACAGGAGCCACAGCCGAGGCTGAACGGCACCGCGACCCGCTCGCCGACCGCGCGCGCCGTGACCTCGTCGCCGACCGCGACGATTTCGCCTGCTGGTTCGTGGCCGAGGACCTGCCCCAGCGGGACCCGGTCGTCGGCCCACTCGCCGTGGCCGTGCCAGGCGTGCCAGTCGCTCCGGCAGATCCCGCAGGCGTCGACGTCGACGACGACGCCGTGGCTCGCCGATTCGGGGTCGTCTATCTCCTGGATGTCGAGCGGTTCGCCGTACTCGGTGAGGACTGCGGCGCGCATGGCCGGACATCGCGTGGAGGAGGGAAAAAGCTCGCAGGTGGCGGGGTCAGTAGAAATCCGCGAGGCCGGATTGAGAGTCGTCCGCTTCGGTCTCGGCGGGGTCCTCGGCTTCCGGCTCGTCGACGTCGTCCGGTTCGTCACCCTCGTTCGGGTCGTCGGCGAGCGGGTCGTCGTCCGTTCTGGTCGCGCCCTCGAACGCGCCCTGTGAGCCCTCGACGGCGGCCTCCTCGCGGAGCCGGGCCGCGTCCTCGACGATCGACTGGACTTTGTTGGTGCTCTCGCCGCTGCCGGTGATGAACGAGACGTGTTTCGCCTCCAGGTCGTAGCGGGCCGTCATCGCCACGGTCAGCTCCCGGTTGGTGCAGTGGTGGGTCATCGTCGCGAGGTAGGGCATGACCTCGCGGCGTGCGCTCGCCATACTCACGCCGGCGGTCTCGGCGATCCGCTGGGCGATGTAGTCGCGTTTGTCGCGCGTGCCGCGCGAGCGCCCGAGCTTCGACCAGTAGCTCGGCGGGCCGTAGCGCGTCCAGCCACCTTTCGGCTCGCGGCGCGAGGCGGCCACGCCGGCGGTCATCGCGTCGCCCGCGTAGCGCCAGTAGGAGTAGTTCTGCGTCGCGCGCACCCGACCGAGCCAGCGGTCGGCGTTCGCGAGGTTGTCGTAGGCGTCGGCGAGTTCCGCTCCACGAAAGTCCTTCGGGACGTTGTCCTCGATCCAGTTGATGAGGTCGTCGGGGGTCTCGTCGACGTCGTAGGACATCCGGAGCGCGCCCTCGGCGTCCTCCTCCTTGATCAGCGCGTCGAGGAAGTCGAAGATCCCCGTCGTCTGGTCGCGGTCGCTGGTCACCACGTCGTCGACGGTGAGTCTCTCGGTGGATTCGGCGAGCGCTTGGAGGTCGTTGACTGCGCCGCGAAGATCCCCCGAGTTCTGTTCGGCGATGGCTTCGAGGGCGTCGTCCTCGTACTCGACGCTCTCCTGACGGCAGATGTCCCGGAGCACGGGGAGGATCGAACGCGCGGAGACGTCGCGGAACTCGATGGTCTCGCAGGCGTTCCGGAGCGCGTTCGACATGTCGTAGAACTCGTTGGCGATGAGTATCATCGGCTGGCCCGCCTCCTTCACGAGGCTCGTGATCGCGCGTGAGCCGCCGCGGTCGACGTTCCCGTGGAGGTTGTCGGCCTCGTCCATCACGACGAGCCGCCGGCCCGCACTGCCGCCCGAGAGGGTGCCGGATTTGGCGGCCTCGCCCGCGACCCGCTCGATGATGGCTTTCGTCCGTTGATTCGAGGCGTTGAGCTCGATGGTTGGCCAGCCCATGTCGTTCGCGAGCGCGTGGGCGGCGCTGGTCTTGCCGACGCCCGGTGCGCCGTGGACGATGACCGCCTCGCGGTGGTCCTCCCAGGTCTCGGCCCACTCCCGGAGGGCGTCGCGGGCCTTGTTGTTGCCCCGGACCTCGGAGAGGGTCGACGGGCGGTACGTCTCGGTCCAGTCCATTGCGTGGATCAGGATCGAGTCGGGTTTAGTGGTTGCGAACGCGACCCCGACGGAACGTGTGCCGGGTACGTAACGACTAAACCCGGCGGGTACGAGAGTCCGAACGCATGAGTCAGTCGTACAAACGGGGCCTCGTGGAGGACTTCGGCCGGTGGCGGGAGTTCTCCGCCGGGATGTGGGCCTGGGTTTTTCATAAGTTTACGGGCTGGGTGCTGATCGGCTATCTCTTCGTCCACATCTCGGTTCTGAGCACGGCGATGTCGGGGGCGAACACCTACAACACGACCCTCCAGAGTCTCGAAGGGCTGTTGTTGGTTCGTATCCTCGAGGTCGGTCTGCTCGCGGTGGCCGCCTTCCACATCCTGAACGGCATTCGACTACTGTTCGTCGACCTGGGGGTCGGGCTCGAATCCCAGGACAAGAGCTTCTACGCGTCGTTGGTCCTGACCGGGATCATCGCCGTAGCCAGCGTCCCGACCTTCCTCTCGGGGGCCTTCTAGATGGCCGAACAGTACTCCTCGTTCGACCGACGGGGCTGGCGGTGGTTCCTCCAGCGGGTCACGGCGGCGTTCCTGATCGTCGTGCTCGCCTTCCACTTCATGCTCCTCCACTTCGTGAACCACGCCTACGAGATCACCCTCATGGGGTCGAGCGCCCGGATGAGCCAGGTGGGCTACTTCGCGACGATGATCCTGTTCTTGATCACCGCGACCTTCCACGGTGTCAACGGGGTCTACAACGCGCTCGTGAACCAGGGCCTCGACGGGACCCAGAAGAAGGTCGTCGCCGGCGTGCTGGTGGTCGCCAGCGCGGCACTGATAATCCAGGGCGTTCGGCTCGCGCTCGCGATGACGGGAATGAGCTAACCGACACAACCAATGAGTACACAGATACAGCAATCGGACGCCGAGAGCGAACAGGGCGACTCCCCGCAGGAACGCCGGCTCGAACGCAAGCGGGTCGACGCCGAGGAGCGCGAGGCGCGCGCGGAGTCGGCGGCCGACGAGGAAGGTGAGCACGTCAGCCTCGTCGTCTACCGCTACGACCCCGAGGTCGAGGGCAAGACGAAACCCCGGTTCGACGAGTTCCGCGTCCCGCTCAAGCAGGGCATGACGGTGCTCGACGCCCTGATCTACGCCCGCGACCGCTACGACTCGACGCTGACCTTCCGGCACTCCTGCCGCCAGGCCGTCTGTGGCTCCGACGCGCTGTTCATCAACGGTTCACAGCGCCTCGGCTGTCAGACCCAGATCGCGGACCTCGACGCCGAGACCGTACGGGTCGAACCCCTACCCCACCAGGACGTCGAGAAGGACCTCGTGGTCGATATGGAGCACTTCTACGACCAGATGCACGCGGTCGAACCCTACTTCCAGGGCGAGACCCCCGACGGCGAGGAGCAGCTCCAGAGCCGCGAGAACCGCGAGAAGATCAAGATGAGCACGCGCTGTATCTGGTGTGGTGCCTGCCAGTCCTCGTGCAACATCGCGGCGGGCGACAACAAGTACCTCGGCCCAGCGGCGATCAACAAGGCCTACCGCTTCGCGATGGACGAGCGCGAGGAGGACGACCTGAAGGAACACCGCCTCAACATCCTCGAACAGGAACACGGCGTCTGGCGGTGCCAGACCCAGTTCTCGTGTACGGAGGTCTGCCCGAAGGACATCCCGCTGACCGAGCACATCCAGGAGCTGAAGCGCGAGGCCGTGAAGGACAACCTGAAGTTCTGGTGATCTCGACCGCCGCCGACACCACTCGATCCTGACGAGTATTTAACCACCCTCGCCGAAGGGCGGGGTATGGATCCGGCCGAGAACCACCGTTGCTGGGCCGGCCGTTCCGGGGAGTTCTCACCCGCGTACTACGCACACCTGGGCCCGAACGCGACGAGCGAACGCCTCGCCGAAGTCTGTACGGCTGCCGTTCCCGAAGACGCGTCGATCCTCGAACTCGGCTGTAGCGCCGGTCGACACCTCGCCCACCTCCAGGAGGCGGGCTTTTCGAACCTCGCGGGCATCGACATCAACGACGAATCCTTCGCGGCGATGGCCGACGGGTACCCCGACTTGGCCGCGGCGGGCACGTTCCACACCGGCGCGATCGAAGACGTCCTCCCCGAGTTCCCCGACGACGCCTTCGACGTGGTCTACTCGGTCGAGACCCTCCAACACGTCCCACCGGAGAACACTGGTGTCTTCGAGGAGGTGGCCCGCGTCACGGCGGACCTGCTCGTCACCGTCGAGAACGAGGGGGACGATTCAGACGACCACGGCGACGTGAACTACGTCAACGACGACTTCCCGCTCTACTACCGGAACTGGAAGGGGATATTCACCGACCTCGGACTCGTCCAGCGGTTTTCCGAACGTACGAAACGCGATACGTTGCGTGTTTTCGAAGTTTCGTAGCCGGGACTTCGTCACCCGTAACGTCAGCGGTCAGTACGTCTCAACGGCGGTCCCGAGCGTGCGGAAATCCCTCGTATTGTCGGTAAGAACGGGTTCGTCGAGGACTTCGGCGACCGCGGCGATCATCGCATCGAGTTTCTCGACACCGCTCTCGCCACCGGCGTCGCGGTCGGCTCGCGCGAGCAGGCTCCCGGCGTACCGAGCCATCTCCGCGTCGAGACGAACCATCGGATAGAGACGGAGCGCGTTCCGGACGTTCCGGAGCTCCTCGGCCGACCCACTGATATCGACGCCGTACTGGAGTTCCATCACGACCGGCACTGGAACGCGCTGAAGTGTGCCGTGCTCCTGAAGGGTCGTTCCACGTTCGAACGCCGCTTCGTCACCCGCGAACAGGTCGAGGAGATACGATGTGTCGAGGGTCACACAAAGCGCTCTCGGAGTTCGTCCTTCCCGTCGATCTCGGTCTCGTGTTTCGCCTCCAAGCGTTCACGTATGTCCGTCGCTGTCTCCTCCGAGAGAACTCCGGCAACGACGTCCGGGTCCGGACCCCCCGTCAGCCGGCGAAGGGTCTCCTCCATCGTCTCGTCGGCCCGGTTCTGCGCTTCGAGATAGTCGTAATATTCACCGGAGACGGCGATAGACCGATCCTCGGCTTCATCACCGGGGAACCGTCCAACCACATTGCACCGCTGTTTCTGCAGTTCCTTTTCGAGCTTCGCCACGTACTCGTCCAGTTCATCCGAAACCACCTCGTACTCCCGAAGTAGCCGCCGGTATTCTCGAATCTGCCGTCGCTCCTGTTTCCTGATCTCGCGCCACAACTTCGACCTGAGAGAGTCCATTTGTAGAGTATCCCCTGCCTTGCTTACACGGTGTCGTGTCTCGTCGAACGTGGGTAGAGGTACGGGCGCTTTTCAGTATAAGTCATTGGGTAGCAGTGACGATTCACATCGATGTTTAGCGATGGAGATACCGATCCGTATTCGATCTAAGCACGAGAGTCGAGAACTCGAACGGGTCGCCGTCGAAAGCAGCGTGTTCGGAAGAAGAGTCCGCTCGAATCAGATCTGCTCGGCGACGACGTCGATGACCGCTTCCTGGACCGCATCGCGCTCGCCGAGCAGGAACTCCAACCGGTCGTCGCGCGCCGCGCCGACGGAGACGTCGGCGTCGGGGACGCGCTCGGCGGTTTCCTCGGCGATGGCGTGGATGTCCACGTCGCCGCGGACGAACAGCTCGTCCTCGCCGACGCCGACGAGGACCGAAGCCGCCTCGCGAGTTCGACGATAGAGTTCGTCACAGAGCAGCGCGGTCGGCGGGAAGTCGTAACGGTGGGTGAACGCGTCGGTGTCGAGCACGCCGATCGTCCCCGCGTCGGTCTCGCGGTAGTCGAGATGGGCGCGCGCGGTCTCGATAGCGGCGTCGCGCTTGGTTCGGAAGCGCGAGGCGAAGGCCGCCGCGAGCGCCTCGCCACCCTCGAAGACGAGGTCGCGAACGAGTTCGCGTTTGTCCTCGTAGGACTGGTAGTTCGCGACCAGCGCGACCGCCTCGCGGACCTCCCGCGCGCGCTCGGCGTCGTAGCCCGCCTCGTTCGCGAGATCGGCGTAGGCCGCCGGGGTGTGCTCCCAGAAGCTCACCGCCGGCAGGTGCGCGAGGTCCTCGCGGACCTCGGGGTCGATGTGGACCGCGACGTTCGCCGCGAGCGCGGCCGTCGTGGTCCCGTCCCCGTCCGTCCCGACGAACGCGTCCACGTCCGCCCGCTTCTCGACACCGACGTCGAGCACCGCGCGCTCGGCGTCGTAGACCGAGAGCAGCGAGAGGCCGTCGGCCGAGGCGCTCGTCCCGCCGACGCCGCAGAAGACGAACAGCGGGATCGCTTCGTCGTGGCGCTCGCGGGCGTCGAGCATCGTGGTGACGTCGCGCGTCGCCGAATCCATGTCGTAGACGCCCTCGGCGAGCGGCCGCCGGTCGAAGTAGTGGTAGGCGGCGTCGCTCCGGGCGTGTTCGGCTTCCACGAGCGGCAACGTCGCGCGCTCGATGGCCGCCGCGGCGAGGTAGCCGTCGGCGCTCGCGTCGTGGCGCACCACGACGGGTCGGGACTCCAACACCGCACGTCGGATCGTCCCCGCGAGGTCGCGGATCTCGTTGGCGAGGTCCGCCACCACGCCGTCCTCGGCGAGAAGGTCGACCGACTCGACCTCGGCTTCCGCGGCGAGCGCGTCCGCCATCCGCGTCTCGACCGCCTCGCGCCCCGACTCGTCGAGCACCGAGAGGTCGTCGGATTCGACCTGCAGACCGCCCCGGTGGCGCTCGACGTGGCCCTCGACCGCGACGAACGCGCCGGCCTCGATGCCAGGGTACGCTCGAACGCCCGCCTCCTCGAAGGCTGCACACTCGACGGTTCCCGCCTCGTCGCGGAGGGTGAACACCGTCGGACCGCCCGTCTGGCGAACGCTCGCGACTTCGCCCTCGATACGGACCGGGTCGTCGACGTGCTCGTCGAGGACGTCGGTACGAACCGTCTCGTAGTCGGTCTCCGAGGTCGATTCCGGTTCGGGGTCGACGAGCTGTGCGCCGCCCGCATCGGCGGTCGAGCCGTCGGCATCGGCCGTCGAACCGACTGTATCGGTGGTCGACGTCGTCTCGACCGGGCTGTCGCCGTCGGCGCGGGTCCGGTCGGTCGTCGATTCCGTCTCGGTGGTCGTCGATCCCGCGTCGGCGGTCGACGTCTCCGTGGTTTCGTCGGCGGTGTCGGCTACCGGACGCCCGGCAGCCGCGTCTTCATTTGGGTCGTCGGCCTCCGCGGGGAGTTCGTCGCCCTCCGGGGTGTCGACGAGCGCGCCCCGGAACTCGCGGTCGGACTGGCGGATCGACCACGTGAGGTCGACGTTACCGTTGTCGTGAACATCCGTAACTTGGACGTAGACCTCGTCGCCGGAGTCCCAATCGAGGCTTTCGAGCCGGCTGTCGAGCTCGCTCCGGTGGAGGAGCCCGGTGACGCTGTCGCCGATGTCGATGAAGACGCCGAAGTCGGCGAAGCCGTCGACCGAGCCGCGGTAGAAGCGTCCGGGGGTGAGTTGGTTGGCGTGCGATCCTTCGAAGTCAAAGACGACGTCCTCCTGGTGGCTCTCACAGATGTAGCCCTCGGTGGAGGTGCCGCAGATGATACAGCTACCCATTACCGGAGGCAACGGCCGGTGACTAAAACGGTTGTCGGAATCCATCGCTGGGGGATCGCTCTCACTGGCGATTCCAATCTTGCCCCAGCGGTCTCGGATCTCCCCCCGAAGTTGTCCGATGCAGCGGAGTTCTCGATGAGAAAGACCGCTCGTAGAACCGACCAAAGCGCGTGTGTCTCGTAGCGGAGATTCGGACTCACCACCGATAGTTATATACAATTGATTGCATGAAAGTAGGTCGTAACGGCGAATGACTCGCTTGCTCACCTCCCGTCCGGTTTTCGCCCCTTTCTCGCACCCGGCCTCCAAATTGGTCGGCTAGCTACAGCACCCGGGTCGCTTCACTACGTGTTCCGTAGTCGCACTTTCTGAGAGAGAACAAACACGCAAATGCCGACAGCAAGCGAGTTCGTGGCCCACGGCCAGGCTTTGGACGAAAGCCCGGTCGACCCACGACTCGAATCGAGACCGATCGATGTACAGCGGGCGTCGAACGCGACCAACGACCGGAGCGGGGGCACCGACGAGGGTTGGTGTCCGACCCTCCGTTTCGCCGACCGAAACGAACGACCACCCGACCGTCCGTCGGGGGGATGGCGATGAGCGAGCGCGAAGTGCCCGTCTCCACCGATGGAAACCATCCGTCGCTGTGGAGGAACCTGGATTTCCTGCGGCTACTCTTCGGACGGCTCGTCACGAACGCGGGCGACAGCCTCTACGCCGTCGCGGCGATGTGGCTCGTCCACGAGACTACCGGCTCGACGCTCTACACTGGCGTCGCCGAGTCGTTGTTGCTCCTCCCGATGGCGCTCCAGTTCCTCTTCGGGCCGCTCGTCGACCGGTGGCCCATCGTCCACGCGCTCGTGGCGATACAGCTCTTCCAGGCCGTCGCGGTGCTCTCGCTGCCCGTCGCCGTCGTCACCGGGAACCTGACCGTCGAACTCCTCCTGGTGACGATACCGCTGCTCGCGTTGGTGAACCAGTTCGTCTATCCCGCACAGAGTGCGGCGCTCCCCCGGATCGTCGCCGACGAGCAGTTGACGCGCGCCAACTCGGCGTTCTCGTTTACGCTTCGCGGGCTGGACATGCTCTTCGAGGCGCTCGGCGGCGTGCTCATCGCCGTCGTCGGCGCGGTGTCGCTGTTCCTCCTCGACGCGGTGACGTTCGTCGTCGCGGCGCTCGCGTTTCTCGGGGTTCGGGTTCCGGCGGCAGATCACGGGAGCCAGCCCACGGCAGCGGTCGACGTGACCAGCTATCTCGACGACCTCGTCGATGGGGCCAGAGCCGTTCGTGGCTCGGTCTTCGTCGAGATGACGCTCGCGACGGTCGTCGTGAACTTGGGCACCGGGATGACGCTCGCCGTGTTGCCGAGCTTCGCGGACCTCCGCGCCGGTCCGGCGCTCTTCGGAGCGATGCTCGGCGCGCTCGGCGTCGGTCGTGCCGTCGGGGCGGCGCTCACACCACGGCTCGAAGCCGTTCGGTTCGGTCGACTCCGGGCCGTCACCGCCGCCGGGAGCTGTCTGCTGTGGCTCGGCGCGGTGTACGCACCGTGGCCACCGCTGGCCGTCGGGCTGTTCGCGCTCGCGTGGGTCCCGAACGGGGTTGCGGGCGTGATGGGGAACACGCTGGAACAGGCGGTGACGCCGACCCACCTGCTCGGTCGGGTCGCCTCGGTGACCGCAAGCGCGTCGACCGTCTCGCTACCGGTCGGGGCGCTGTTCGGCGGCGTTCTCGGGAGCGTGGTCGGGGCAGTGAGCACGATGGCCCTCGGCGGAGCGACGCTCGGGGTCGTGTGCGCTCTCTACGCCGCGTTGCCGCGCTTGCGCCGCCTCCCGGCGATGAACGACATCGACCCGGCAGCGTTCGACGTCGGGCTCGGCTCGTCGCTGTCGTCGAAACGCTCGGAGTGAAAAAAGCGAGAGTCGGTGTTGGTCGACGGGCTGGCGCTCAGTCCTCGATTTCGAGGGAGACCGTGGCCGTCGCGTCCGCGTCGACGACGCTGACGGTGAACTCGTACTCGCCGGCCGACACGTCGGAGAAGTCCATCCCGACGATGTCGTCGCGGGTGAGGTCGGACGTGTCGTCGTCGGCGTTGTCGAAGACGATCTCGTCGATCCGCACGTCGGAGAGCTCCGGCGAGGTGATCTCGACGTCGTACGGGCCTTCGTACGCTCCGTAGACGAGGTCGAGGTTGAGGATGCCGTTCTCCGGCGGCGAGCTGACGGTGTTGGCACAGCAGTCCCGGAAGCGGGCGTTCAGCGGGTCGTCCGCCGGCGGGGTGTGGAAGCCCGCGTCGTCGTCGCCGCTCTCGCCGTCGGGGTCGGGGTCGTAGACGTAGAGTCCGTCGTTGGGGTACGAGCGGGCGGGACCGCCGAAGCCGTCCTCACAGCAGATCAGCCGGCCGTCGTCCATCGCGTAGACGTTGTCGACGTTGCGGAGCGCGTCGTCGGCGTCCGCGGGCGGGTCGGTGAAGTCGGGCCCGACGATGACCGGTTCGAGCGTCGAGACGTTGTAGTCGTCCTCGAGTTCCGCGCGGTAGACCACGCCGCCGTCGACGCGGTCCATCCGGATATCGCCCGTGTCGTCGGCCATGTCGTCGTTGAACTCGGAGATGCCGAAGTAGACGTAGTCGCCCGGTTGCGCCCCGTCGACGCTGTCGACGCCCTCCGCCTTGTTGAACTCGATGGACGCACCGATCTCCTTGGCGGCCGCTCGCATCTCCAGGAAGGGGACCTTCCGGAGGTCCTCGTCGACCCCGTCCGGACCGTTCGCCTCGTACTGTTCGGCCCACTCGACGATCTCCTTGTTGGTGATGTAGTTCTGATTGCCGTTCTCGATGACTTCCTTGTCGGCCTCTTCGAGCGCCGCTTCGGGGTCGTCCTCCCAGTCGGTCTCGGCGTGCGCGAGGTAGTCCTCCTGGGTCACGTCGTCGTACTCGGCGATCCACGCCTCGGCCTCGGCGTTGGTCGCGTGGCCGAGTTCGATCCACTCGACTTCGAGGTCGACGTCCGCCGGGGAGTTCCGCTCGCCGGCCTCGGCTGCGGAGGCGGCGTCGTTGGTGATCTTCGGGGCGTACAGGGTGCCCGCGACGTCCATCGGGTCCTCGTAGCTCGGGATCGGCTCGTCGGCGACGAACTTGTAGATACCCTTGCTGTCGCCGTCGGAGCAGCCGTAGACGGTTCGCTCGTCGGCTTGGACGTTCGGCGATTCCCACGCCGCCCGGCCCATCACGTGGTATTTGACCGGCTGGGGTTCGTCGGCCGTCGGCTCGCGAACGTCGACGTGGTAGCCGTAGCGGTACGGGTTGGGGTAGACGTCGCCGATCGGCGTCGTGTCGCTGAGCGTCTCCTCGTCGGGCTGGTCGGCGTCGGGCTGGTCGACCTGCTCGGCACCCAAGTAGTACGCCAGGAACTCGACGCCCGTCAGCGCCCAGTAGCCCTGCGGTTCGAACGCCTCGTCCTCACCGTAGTACTCGACGATCGCCTCGCCGATCCCGTTGGGGTTCGGCCGGTTCCAGAACTGACAGCCGCCGATGAGGTCCTTCCCGCTGCCGGCCTCGACGATGTCGCCCACCGTGTGGGTGAGCGAGACGCGCGGGTGGGCGTAGTTCTCCTCGGAGGAGAGCATCGTGTTCCACGGACTGAGGTCGCCGTAGCAGTTGATGCGCGTGCCGCCGAGGTCGCGGAGGGCGTCGGTGTTCGCGAGGTTGATCGCGTTCTCCAGGTCGGCCGTCCACTCGCCGTCGTCGTCCTGGTCGATCGGTATCCGGGAGATGTTCCCGGGACTGTTCTCCCAGTTGGTGAAGAGATACCCTCCAGTACCGTCGTCCGTGGGGACGAACTGGTTGCAGTCGGGGTTGCTCGCGGCCAGCCCGTACTGGGTACCTGCGAAGTAGGGGCGGTTCGACCGGTTGGGTTCGGCGTCGGCGGCGTCCGCCCGGACGATATCGGTCCCGTCGGGCGTCTGGGTCACGCCGAGGCGTTCCGTGCCGCCGTTGATCGGCTCGCGGCCCTGTGCGAGCAGCGTGTACTCGCCGTTACCCGACCGGACGCGTCCCTGCTCGTCCTCGGTCTGGGGTGTCGAGACCTCCTCGAAGTCGTCGTTGTCGCCGTCCAGATCGAAGTTGAAACCGCTGAAGTAGCCGATGCCGGCCCGGTTGAACGGCTCGGGGTTCTCCTCGCTCGGGTGCTGGAGGCTATAGAGCAGTCCACCGTCGTCGAACACGAAGGGACCCGTCACCTCGGCACCGAAGGCGGTCGTCGAGAAACGCTTGAGCTCGCCCTTGACGCTCGGGGCCCCCGGCGTATCCGTCTCCTCCACTTCTTCAGAGTGCGCGGCGCTCGCCGTGCCGACCACACTGGCACCGAGCGTGGCCGCGACTGACGTCGCCATCAGCTTCCGTCGCGTGAATTCGACCATGCAGATGACCACGCAAAGGCCCGAGGGAAGTAGCTTCGCGGCATAAACACCGGAGACATACCTCTCCGAACGAACGGCTATGAGGGCTACATAGTGGTCCGTTCGCTCCCGAGTGCGACGGTCGAGACTCGGCATCGGACGACGAGCACGTGAATCAGTACGTCGAGAACGAAAACCGGCCGTCGACTACTCCATACCGCGCTCTTTCGCACCCTCCCGGATCCCAGCCGCGCGCTTTTCGACCCGGGAGGCGTACCGCCGGACCTTCTCCGGTTTCACCCCGTAGAACGACGCCACCCAGTTGACGTCGACGCCGGGCTGGGTCAGGAAGTACGCCACGAGGGTGTCGCGGCCGGCCTGGATGATCTCGGGCGGAACACCTCGGTCACCGGTGCCGTCCTCCTCGAAGCCGTTGACGTCGAAGTAGACGTCGGCGTAGAGTTCGGCCGTCTCCGGGTTCTCGAAGGTGATCCCCGTGTGATGTGGAGCCTCGAACCGGTATCGAACCCCGTCGGCGTCGGTCGGGTGACACTCGACGATCCGAACACCCAGAATGTACGCCTGGTGGAGCGATTCGCCGTCGGCCGATGGGGAGGGTTCAGACCGAGACATGGGGAGTGAGAGCGCGAGTGACGGGTCGACGGACCCGTAGGTGGAAGGACTGGGCCATTACAGCCGACCGTTCGATGCCCGCGACTTGAAGCTACGCTCCCTTCTCTCGGGAGGGCTACTGTGGACTCGGGTCGGCTCCGGAGCGGTTGCCGAGATGTCGCGGGATCGACGTCGAATCGTCGTGACGCGTCGACGGAGGGTGTCGGCGAAGGGACAGCGTGATATCCGTGGTGTGGTGACGATCCACGATGACGGACCCGATACCGCTCGATGCGGTCTACGACGTGACGACGATCACGGAAGTCGCGCTCTCGCCGGACGGCGACCGGGTCGCGTTCGTCGCGGCGGAGCCGAGTCGGGCCGACGACGAACGTCACAGCTCGGTCTTCGTGGTGCCGACCGACGGGAACCGACCGCCCCACCGACTGACCCGCGCTTCGGACGCGGGATCGCCGCAGTGGAGCCCCGACGGTACGAAAATCGGGGTGATCGCGGCGCGCGAGCGCGACGTCGAACTGACGGTCGCGGCGGACGATTCGGACGAAGACGAGGACGGGACGGAGTCGAGCGAGAACGGCGACGAACCGAAGTCGCAGGTCTGGGTCTTCGACCTCGAACTCGGTGGCGACGCGCGGCAGGTCACCGACCGCGACGAGGGGGTTCGGGAGTTCGACTGGGGGCCCGACGGCGAGCGGGTCGTGGTCTCGGCGCGCGACCCGACCGACGAGGAACGCGAGTATCTCGACGCCCACCGAGAGGGGGACGGACCGATCGAGACCGAACGCCTCCAGCACAAAGCCGACGGCGCGGGCTGGCTGGATTCGGTGCGGAGCTACCTCTTCGTGGTCGACGTCGAGACCCGCGAGTCGACGCGCCTCGACGACACCTACGGCGGTGGGGCCTTCGAACCCATGAGCGGCCTCCAGCCGACGTGGAGCCCCGCGGGCGACCGGATCGCCTTCCTCTCGAATCGGACCGAACGGCCCGACGACAACGCGGTGCTGGACCTCTACACCGTCGCGCCCGACGGCACCGACCTCGCCCGCCTCACCGACCGTGACCTGGTCGTCGGCGGCGCGGAGTGGCACCCCGACGGCGACCGGCTCGCGTTCGTCGGGGGCGACCCCGAGAACAGCGCCGTTCCCGGCCAGGTCTACGTGTGGGACGGCGACGACTACGAGTCGCTGACCACCGACCTGGACCGGCGGCCCACCCGACGAGCGCCGCTCCGGTGGGACGACGGGACGGTGCTGGCGGCCATCGCCGACGAGGCCGACGTCCGATTCGTTCGAGCCCACCCCGACGGTACGCCCGCCGAACGAGTCTTCCCCGACCCGGTCGAGCACCGGACCCTCCGGACGTTCGACCTCGCCGCGGGAACGCTGGTCGCGCTGTCGACACATCCCTCCCAGGGCGCGGATCTCCACGCCGCGAGCCTCTCGGCCCTCGAAAGCGATGGTGGAGACGCCTTCGAGGCGCTCACCGCGGTGAACGAGGAGCTGCTCGACGAACACCCGCTCCCCGACTGCGAGCGGGTTCGCTACGAGAGCGCCGGGCACGAGATCGACGCGATCACCTACCTGCCATCGGATTTCGATCCCGAGGACCCGGAGCCCCATCCGCTGGTCGTCTCGATCCACGGTGGACCGGTCCACTACGACACGCCGGAGTTCAGCTTCGAGTACACGGCGTGGACGAGCCGGGGCTACGTCGTGGTCTGTCCGAACTATCGCGGCGGGGCCTCCTACGGGCGGGCGTTCGCCGAGGAGCTCCGTGGGCAGTGGGGCACCGTCGAAGTCGAGGACATCGCGGCCGGTATCGAGGCGCTCTGCGGGCGGGGCTGGGCCGACCCCGAGCGCGTGTTCGGCCGCGGAGTCTCCTACGGGGGCATCGCGCAGGGGTTCCTCGTGACCCAGACCGACTGCCTGACCGCCGCCGCGCCGGAACACGGTATCTACGACCTCCGGTCGGTCTTCGGGACCGACGACACCCAGGTCGGGCTCGTCAACGAGTTCGGGCTGCCGTGGGAGGCCAAGGAGACCTACGACGCCGCCTCGGCCATCAGGGACGCCGGAAACATCGACACACCCCTGCTGGTGATGGCCGGCGGGCAGGACTGGCGGTGTCCGCCCAGCCAGTCCGAACAGCTCTACGTCAGCGCCCGCAAGCAGGGCGTCGACGCGAAGCTCGTGGTCTACCCCGACGAACACCACAACGTCACCCACCCGGACCGCGCGCTCCACCGGCTCGAACAGCTCACCGAGTGGTACGAGAAGCACGATCCGGCCGTAGAGCAGAACGACGACGACGGGGAGTGATTTCGAGGGTGGATCAGCCAAGAGTGCTATAGCGGGGGCGGACGAGGGGTGAAATATGGAAGGTGTAGGTGTCCCGCTGGTGACGCCGTTCGACGAGGACGGAGGGATCGATGAATCGAAACTTCGAGCGGTCGCGTCGTGGGTGGTCGAGTGCGGCGTGGACTTCGTCGTGCCGTGTGGCTCGAACGGCGAATCGGAGCTCATGACCCTCGAAGAACGGGCGGAGGTGACCGAAATCGTCGCCGACGAGGTCTCGGTGCCCGTGCTCGCCGGGACCGGCCATCCGGGCTTCGAGGAGACGCGCGAACAGACACGGCGGGCGGCCGAGGCTGGAGCCGACGCCGCGCTGGTCGTCACACCCTACTACTTCGAGCACGACCAGGCGGCGCTCGCGGCGTACTACCGCCGACTCGCGGACGAGAGCCCGCTCCCGATCTACCTCTACAACGTGCCGGCGAAGACCGGCGTCTCGCTCGACCCGGAAACGGTCGGGGCGGTGGCCGACCACGAGAACGTCGCCGGGATGAAGGACTCGACCGGCGACATGATCGCGTTCCAGCGCGAGCGCCGTCTCGCGGGGCCGGACTTCGACCTCCTCGTCGGGACTGGCGCGCTCCTCGCACCGGCACTCGACGCCGGCGGCGACGGCGGTGTCATGGCGCTCGCCAACGTGGTCCCCGACCTTCTTGCCGAGGTCTATCGCCAGCGAGACGACGGCCCCGCCGCCCGCGCGCTCAATTCGGACTTGGTCGCGCTCAACCAGGCGATCACCGCGAAGCACGGGGTTCCGGGTCTCAAGGCCGCGATGGCTCACCGTGACGTCCCGGCTGGGCACGTTCGCTTTCCGCACCGAGCTGTGGACGAGGATGTTGTTGACGAAGTTGCCGCGCTGGTGGACAAGGCGCTCGACGGGCACGCCGACTGACCAGAGCGACTCTCTCTCTTCGAGTGGATTCTTTCTCAGCGCTTATTTTCTAACCTGTGGCGTTTAGCCTCCTCGTAAGCAGCACCAACAGAATTCGTATGAGCTACATCGTACGCCATACCCCCTCCCTTCGCTGCTTCTCGTATTGAGCTGAGCCGGATACCTAACGCTAACACGACGCCAATTTTTGCTCTCCACGCTTTTGAGTTGTCACTCCTACAGATATCTATCCGAAGAAATACTTCTTCGTAGGCTGCGTAGATCGAGAGTGGAAATGTGAGTATCAAGATCCACAGACCCAACAACATAGGCAGAACCATCTTGACGACAGATAGCTGCCAATCTACCGCACCCCACGACACGTCGACAGTTCGTAAGGTATGGATCACCACGACAGCCGATGCGATGGTCAAAGTCCATAGTCTTACTTTAGATGCGATCTCTTCTTCCTGAGAATTGCTTGCACCGGCCGGAAGAGCAATGGCGATTAGCAGTACAACTTGCAGAACAAGCTCGATCGGTATCGAGAAGGGCGACAAATTCATGAAATATTCGATTGCCACGATTCCTCCGACAATTTCCGTGGCTTTGGCCTTGAGATAGCTAACCTTTGTAGCGTCGGTAAAACTCCCCAGTAGTACAAGACCAGAGGACACTCCCCAGACAAAGGTATCCTTTGTCAATGCTGGATCCCAGATACCAACCACATCTGCTACCAGCACGAACAATACTATCCACAGAGTGTAGATCACCCAAAGAGCGAGCAATTTGCGGCCAGTGGCCGTCTTAATTGCCGAAAGCAGTGCTGAACGTGATTGAGTGTTCCAGATAATGAATGCTGCAAACGTCGCGAGTAGGATTAGTCCCACCCACTCTCGATTGTTAGGCTGAAAACCGTGGGCGATGAGCCACGAGATAACTTCGTCGGCTATCCGCTGAAGGTTCATGCTGTGCTAACATCAATAAATCAATGTCTGGAGATAGATAAACGACTTTCTGGCTCTATTCGTTCTTGACTAGCACCTTCACCGCTTCGCGCTCGTCCATCGCTTCGTAGCCCTCGGGCACGCCCTCGATATCGACGGTCTTCGTGAACACCGGCGAGGGGTCGAGGGTTCCCTGGAGCACGTCGGCCATGAGGTCGTCGACGTAGTGGCGCACCGGCGCGACGCCGCCTTCGAGGCCCACGTTCTTGCCGAACATTGTGGCGACGAAGTCGGTGGTCTCCACGCCGGCGGGCACGCCGACGTAGCCGATGGTCCCACCCGGACGCGCGACCTCCGCCGCGGTCTCCATCGAGGACTCCATCCCCACGCATTCGAGGACGTGGTTCGCGCCGCCGTAGGTCGTCTCGCGGGCCGCCTCGATGGCTTCCTCGCCCTCCGCGGAGATGACCTCCGTCGCGCCGAACTCCTCGGCGATTTCCAACCTGTCCTCGTGGTGGCCCATCGCGATGACGCGCTCGGCCCCGAGGCGTTTCGCGGCGAGCACGCTACACAGCCCGACCGCGCCGTCGCCAACGACGATGGCCGTCTCGCCCGCCTCGACGCCCGCGCTGACGGCCGCGTGGTGGCCCGTACACATCACGTCCGTCAGTGGGAGGAGCGATTCGAGGACGTCCTCATCGTCGGCGTAGCGTTCGGGGACCTTCACGAGCGTGCCGTTGGCGTGCGGCGCGCGGACCTTCTCGCCCTGCGCCCCAGTCAGATCGCCACCCCAGCCGTAGCCGTTGACACAGGAGGTCTGGAGGCCCTTCCGGCAGAACTCGCACTCGCCACAGGAGATCGAGAACGGCGAGAGCACCCGGTCGCCGGGTTCGACGTTCCGGACCGCGTCGCCGACCGCCTCGACGATCCCCATCGGTTCGTGGCCGACCCCCGCGCCCTCGGGCATCTCCTCGCGATGGCCACGGTAGAACCAAAGGTCGGAGCCACAGACTGCCGTATGAGTGATCCGGACTACGGCGTCCGTCGGTTCCTCGATCTCAGGGTCGGCGACCTCCTCGACGCGGATGTCGCCCGGCCCGTGGTAGATTGCTGCGTGCATCACCGCGGAGTGATGGACCCCGGGCTAAAAGCCCCAAGCTACCGGCAACTCGACACCCACACCGACCCACCAACCCCAACGCGGCCGCTTAACCCGTCGGACCCGCTGGTTCAGGTATGGGTACTATCACCGGCGACTTCACCGACGAGACGGTCATCGTCACCGGCGCGAGTTCGGGCATCGGCCGCGCGGTGGCGCTCGCGTTCGGCGAGGCCGGCGCGACCGTCGTCAACGCCGACGTCCGATCCGAACCGAAGGACCGCGACGCCGAACGGCCGACCCACGAGGCGATCCGTGAGGCCGGCGGCGAGGGCGAATACGTCGAGACCGACGTCTCGAATCCCGCGGAGATCGAATCGGTCGTCGAGGCCGCCCGCGAGTTCGGCGGCGTGGACGTAATGGTCAACAACGCCGGGGTCCACGTCAGCCGGCGCTTCCGCGAGGTGACTCCCGAGGACCTCGAACGGGTCCAGCAGGTCAACACCGTGGGGACCTTCTTCGGGACCCAGGCCGCCGCGAACGACATGATCGAGCGCGGCGAGCCGGGGGTCATCGTCAACACCGCCTCCTCGACCTCGACCATGCCCGACTGGGAACACTCGCACTACGCCGCGACGAAGGGTGCGATCCGGATGATAACGAGAAGCGCGGCACTGGAACTCGCCCAACACGACATCCGGGTCAACAGCGTCGCGCCGGGCCCGGTCGCCACCGAGATCACCGAGGGCTGGTCCGAGCGCGCCGAGGAGGCGGTGGGCGGCGACGGTCGGTCCCCACCGACGCGGGCGGGCCGCCCGGCGGACCTGGCGGGCGCGTATCTCTACCTCGCGAGCGAGGCGGCCGACTACGTCACCGGCGAGCAGGTCTGGGTCGACGGCGGATCCCGGATCGCCTGAGAAGCGCCGCGCCGAACGGACCACCCGCAAGCCCCGATCGGTGGGGCTTTGGGCTGGACCGCCACGGATTTACACGATGCAGCAACGTCTCCGTGGGGTTCTCGACCGCGCGTTTCTCGTCGCCGGCTGTCTCCTCCACTGGCTCGTCGCACGCCTCCCGCTCGCCCGCGACCCGGACCTGTGGGTGTTCGGCACCCGGAGCGGTCAGGGGTTCGCGGACAACGCGAAGTACCTCTTCCTCCACGTCGCGGCGAACCACCCCGAGGTGCGAGCGGTCTGGCTCTCGACTGACCCCGAGGTCGTCGACACGCTTCGCGCCCGGGGCTACGAGGCCCACCACACCCGTTCGTTGCGCGGCCTCCGGGCGAACCTCCGGGCGGGCGTCGTGCTCTTCACCCACGGCCTCCGGGACGTGAACCTCTGGCTCTCGGGCGGCGCGCGTGCGGTGTTGCTCTGGCACGGCACGCCGCTGAAGCACATCTCGTGGGATTCGCACTTCCCCGGGGAACCCCTCCCCGTTCGCCTCGCCCACGCCTACGCCCACGACGTGCTCGATCACATCACGATCCCCGCGGAGGCCATGACCCCTGCCTTCGTCTCGGGGCTCCGCGTCGACCCCGACGTCCTCGCCATCACGGGCTATCCGCGCAACGACGCACTGGTCGGATCGATAGCCGACGGCGACATCGGTCTCGACGGTGCCAGCCTCCGGGCGGTCGAGGAGCTCGCCGCCGATCACCGGCTCGTTCTCTCGCTCCCGACCTTTCGGGACGCGGGTGAGAGCGTGCTCGAAACGCTCGACACCGCCGCCCTCGACGAGCTCCTCGAACGTCACGACGCGTACCTCCTCGTCAAACCCCATCCGAACGAACCGCTCGAATCCGGTGCGCTCGCCGGTGACCGGATCCGCGGGCTCCCCGCGTCCGTCGACAGCCACGCGCTGTTGCCGCTCGCCGACGCGCTGCTCACCGACTACTCCTCGGTGTTCTTCGATTACCTCCTGCTCGATAGACCCGTCCTGTTCTATGCACCCGACCTCGAACGCTACCGGGCCGAGCGGGGTTTCTACTTCGACTACGACGAGGTCACACCCGGCCCGGTCGCCCGAACGAACCCGGAACTCCTCGCGGCCCTCGACCGGATCCTCGGGCCCGAGGCGGACAAGTTCGCCGCCGAGCGCACCCGAGTCCGCGAACGGTTCTGTGATACTCGCCCCGACCGCGCGGAACGGGTTTTCCGAACCATCCGAGACCACGAAAACAAAAAGGTTCGAATATCTCCATAGAACGGTCGAAAAATCCATTGCTTTCACTCTCAGGGCGAACAGCTACAACGAATGACCCGAAATCGTCGGTATGACTGCTGCAGTATCCACCCCGATAGGCACGGCAGTGGTGCTCGCGGCCGGGGTCGGTTCCCGGCTCCGCCCCGTGACCGCCGACCAGCCGAAACCCTGCGTGACGGTCGGATCGCGACCGATCCTCGCCCACCAGCTCCACGCCTACGCCGACGCCGGCATCGTCGAGATAGTCGTCGTCGCGGGCTACCTCGCCGACGACGTCCGCGAACTGTGTTCGGCGGTCGCGGCGGAGCGCCCCGAACTCGAGATCACGGTGATCGAGAACGAGGACTACGACACCACCAACAACATGTACTCGCTGTCGCTCGCCCGCGAGGCGGTCGACGGCGAGGCGTTCTGCCTCTCGAACGGCGACGTGGTGTTCGACCCGCGCGTCGCCGCCGAACTCGCCACGGGCTCCGGCAGCGCCGTCGCGTGCGACATGGAGACCTACGACGAAGAGTCGATGAAGCTCACCCTCGACGGTCGGGATCGGGTCGAACATCTCTCGAAGGACGTCGCCGCGGCCGAGGCCGATGCCACGAGCATCGACGTCTACCGGTTCTCCGCCGACTTCTCGACCCGGCTCTTCGCGGAGATCGAGGACCGACTCGCGGCCGAGACCGGCGACTGGACCGAGGTCGCCATCGACGCGCTCCTCGCGCCCGGCGACCACGACGTCGAACCCCTCGACATCGCGGGCGCGCGGTGGGTCGAGGTCGACGACTTCGACGACCTCCACCGGGCCGATCGGGTGTTCTCGCCCCTGTCATCCCTCTCCGAGAAGGGCGCGGTCTTCTTCGACCTCGATGGCACGCTCTACCTCGGCGACGACCTCCTGCCGGGCGCGAAAGCGGTCGTCGAGTCGCTTCGCGAGGCCGGCGTCGCCGTCTACTTCCTCTCGAACAACTCCTCGGGCTGGAAGACCGCCTACGCCGAGAAGCTGGACGACCTCGGGATCCCCGCCGAGGAGGCCGACATCGTGCTCTCGACCGACGGCGTGATCGAATACCTCGACGAGGAGGACGCGAACGCCTACGTCGTCGGCACGCGCGCGATGCGCGGCGCGATGACCGATGCCGGTCTCGCGACCGAGGCCGACGACCCGGACGCGGTGGTGGTGGGCTTCGACACCGAACTCACCTACGAGAAGGCGGAGCGCGCCTCGCTCGCGATACAGGACGGCGCGGAGTTCCTGCTCGCCCACCCGGACATGGTCTGTCCGACACCGGAGGGGCCGATCCCCGACTGCGGCTCGATCGGCGCGTTCGTCGCCGCCGCGACCGGCGAGGAGCCCGACCGGGTGTTCGGGAAACCCGACCCGAGAATGCTCGATCACGTGCTCGACGAACACGACCTCGCACCCGAGGACGTCGCGGTGGTCGGCGACCGGCTCGAAACCGAGATCCGCCTCGCCGACCGCCTCGGCTGCGAGTCGGTCTGCGTGCTCACCGGCGACGCCACGCGGGAGGCGGTCGAGGAGAGCCCGCTTTCACCGACGCTGGTCGCCGAAAGCGTCGCCGACCTCGACGACTTCCTGTGATCAGTCGTCCGACACCGCTGCCGACGCGTCGGCGGCCGACGGGCCGGCGTCGGCCGCGGTTCGGGGTGGCGTGACCCGCGCGAGCCCCGGGTAGTCGGCGATGAGACCGTCGACGCCGGCGGCGCGGAGCTGGCTGGCCTGGTGCCAGTCCGTGACGGTCCAGACGTTGACCGGCCGGCCGGTCTCGTGCGCCCGCTCGACGAGGTCGATGTCGGCGAACGGCCCGGTCGGGACGTAGCCCGAGTTGAAGAGGTCCGCCCCCCGAACCATGTCCAGCGAGGGGTGGACGGCCTCACAGTCGTAGCGGTCGGTTATTTCGAGCCCGCCCTCGATCGAGTTCCAGAAGAGATAGGCGAGCGGGATCTCCGGGGCGACCTCCCGCATCGCGGCGAGCGCGCCCTCGTAGGACGACGAGACGAGCGCCCTGTTGCCCTGGTCGTCGAGCGCCCGAACGACCCGTTCGACCAGCGGACTCCAGCGGTCGCGGCCCCGGCTCCGGTTGCGGGGGTCGAGTTCGCGGCGCGGCTGCCCGGTCCCGGGGTGTTTGAGTTCGACGTTGACCCCGACGTTCGGGGGAATGGCGTCGAGCACCTCGGCGAACGTCGCCACCCGCTCGTCGCTGCCGAGCACCGAACAGTCGCGAAGCGTTTCGAGCGGGGTCTCGGACACTCGCCGGCGTCGTTCGGCGGGCGGGACGTCGGTGAGTCGGCCCAGCGTGAGGTCGTGGAAGACCACCGGCTCGCCGTTCGCCGCGGGCTGGACGTCGATCTCGACCATGTCGGTTCCCGGGTTCTCACAGGCCGCCCGCATCGCGGTGAGGGTGTTCTCCGGGGCGACGCCCGCGAAGCCTCGGTGGGCGATCGAGAGGAGGTCGTCCGAGCGCTGCGTCGTCGGAGGGACTCGCTCGGCGGGACCGCGTTCCATATCGGCTCGGAATTCACGGGGGACTATCAATTCTTCCTCTCGACTATATATTGTGCTACATAGACGTCCGTGCGTCCCGTTTCGAGGGGTCGGCCGAACGGGGTGAATGTCGGGTGTTTTTGCTCGTTCGGTGGGTAGGGACCGACGAATGTCGACGGGTGGGGAGAGCGTCTTCGACGAGTATCGCGAGGCCGTCGACCGGCCGATCTATCGGTTGTTCGCCGACTACGGTCTCGACCACCGTCGCTGGTTCGCAACGGGCATGACCGCGAACGTGATCGCCCGCGGTGCGAGCCTCCTGCCCCCACTGGTGCTCGGGGTCGCCATCGACGCGGTGTTCCCGACCGCGGGCTCCGGCGCGCCCTACGAACTCCCGTTCGTGCCCCAGACGTGGCTGCCGACCACCGACGGCGGCCAGTTCGCGCTCTCGGTCGGCCTGATCGTCGGGGCCTTCCTCGTGACGGCGGTGTTCACCTGGGTCTACGGCGTGACGGCGAACAACTTCGCCCACCGCGTGATGCACGACGTCCGGACCGACTGCTACGCGAAGATGCAGAACCTCGATATGCCCTTCTTCGACGACAAGCAGACGGGCGAGGTGATGGCGATACTCAACAACGACGCCACCAACCTCGAACGCTTCCTCGACGACGCGCTCCACGATTCCGCTCGATTGGTAGTGATGATCGGCGGTATCGCCGCGATATTGGTCTGGATGAACCCCCAGCTCGCGCTCGTCACCCTCGTGGCGGTGCCCGCGATGGCGCTGCTCACCCGGTGGTTCATGCGCGCGGTCGAACCCCGCTACGTCGCCCAGCGAAAGGCCGTCGGCGCGCTCAACACCCGACTCGAGAACAGTCTGAGCGGCATCGGCCTCGTCAAGACCACCGGTACCGAGGACTACGAGACCGAGCGCGTCACCGACGCCTCCTACACCTACTTCGAGCGGACGATGGCGATGCTCCGGCTCAACTACCTCTATCGGCCGGGAATGGAGCTCCTCGCCGGCCTCTCCTTCAGCGCGACGTTCGTCGTCGGCGGGTGGTGGCTCGCCACGGGCGAAGCGCCCCTCTTCCTGACGGGAAGTCTGACGACCGGGACCTTCGTGACCTTCCTCCTGATGAGCCAGCGGTTCGTCACGCCCCTCTCGGAGGTCTCGACGATCATCGACCAGTACGAGAACGCGCGGGCGTCGAGCGAGCGCGTCTTCGGCCTCATGCGCATCCCCGCAAGCATCACCAACGCCGACGATGCGACCACTCTCCGCGATCCGGCGGGCGAAGTGAGCTACGAGGACGTCACCTTCGGCTACGACGAGGAGGTCGTGATCGACGACGTCTCGTTCAGTGCCGACCCCGGCGAGACCATCGCGCTCGTCGGCCCGACGGGTGCGGGCAAGTCCACCCTGCTCAAACTCCTGCTGCGGCTCTACGACGTGGACGAGGGTTCGATAGCGCTCGACGGCCACGATATTCGGGACCTGACCCTCGAATCGCTCCGCGAGGCGATCGGTTACGTCGCCCAGGACACCTACCTCTTCGACGGCACCATCGCCGAGAACCTCCGATATGGCGCGTTCGACGCTACCGAGGAAGAGATGGTCGAGGCCGCCAAAGCCGCCGAGTCACACGCGTTCATCACCGCGCTCCCGGAGGGTTACGACACACGTGTAGGCGAGCGCGGGGTCAAACTCTCGGGTGGACAGCGCCAACGCCTCGCGATCGCGCGGGCGATGCTCCAGGACCCGCCGGTGCTCGTGCTCGACGAGGCGACCTCCGACGTCGACACCGAGACGGAGGCCGCGATCCAGCGCTCGCTCGAACGCCTCACGGAGGACCGAACCACGTTCGTGATCGCCCACCGGCTCTCGACCGTGACGAACGCCGACCGGGTGTTCGTGCTCCGTGACGGGCGGATCGAAGAACGTGGGAGTCACGACGACCTCCTCGACGCCGAGGGGTCGTACGCGCAGCTCTGGCGTGCGCAGTCGAGCGGCGGGGTCGGCAGCGCGCTCGACTGATTTCTATCAACTGAGTCCGAGCACGGTTCCAGCGGCCGCGAAGCCGCGGAAGGCGTAGCCGAAAACGAAGGCCGCAGGGACCGCCGCGGCGAGTGCGGCCCGGACAAGGCTCGTCCCGTGGATCTCACTGATGCCGACGACGAGCAACACCGCACCGTAGACCGCACAGACGACTCTGAGGGCAGGGATCGGTGGTCCCGCGAGGAGACAGGGAGCGGTGGCGTAGGCGATGACCTGCACCGTCTCGCTGATCCCGCCGCGCTCGGAGACGAGGAGCGCGAGCCCGAGGGTACAGAGCGCGGCCGCAAAGTGGAGGGCGAGCGGCGCGATCAGGCCCACGGCGAGCACGAGGACGAGCACGAGCGAGGCGAGTCGCTGGTCCGCGATCACCGGGAGCGCACCGGGAACGAGGAGGAATCGCGAACATTCTTCGACCGCGACGACCGCGCCGACGAAGACGAGTCCGGGGGCCTGGTCGCCCGGCGCGACCCCCGTCGAGAAGAACCGCCGAGGACGGACGAGGACTTCGAGCCACGCGCGCGCGAGCGCTCCCGGCCCCCTGTCGCGCCCGCCGGTCGGGTTCTCGACCCACTGCGTCACACACGGACTACCACACCGGGGATTATTCAGGTTTCGACACGCTCACGACCTGCGACCGGGCGACGAGGGATTTCTAAACGCGACCGTTTCAAAAAGGACGAAAACACGGCTTCAGTCCGGATTTCGTCGGGTTTCTATGCCCGCTTTTTCGAGCGCCTCGATGGCTGGTTCCAGCCTATTGTTCCCCCCCAAGAGGGGAAACGAAGTCTGGATATCTCGCTCTTTGATCTGCTCTTCATCGCCCTTTTCCTCAATATAAACGATCGTCACCTTCGACCAACCGAATCGATCCTTGGAACGGTAGTGAGCTTCTTTTATTGCTTCCCGAGGGATGGTCGTTGGTTGTCCTTCAACGATATCGAAGTAGACGAGCGACCAGAGGAAGAGTAGGACCGCGGTACCGCTGAGTATCGCAGCGAGGAACGACCTTGCCGGTCCAATGTCGTATAGAGCAATTACAACGTAGAAGAGAAACGCTACTGTCAAGAGTATGAGCGTCGATTTTCTCTCCCGATACCACTGCTTGATACCGGTAGTCGGTCTTGCGGTGATATCTAGTTCCTGTTCACCGATCGAAACAAACCCATTCTGGAACTCGAATTCGGGCATACCCGATGGGTATCAAACGAGGTGACGTGTTCATATATCTGTCTTCGTTCCGAGATGTCGTAGTCGCTTTTCTTCCCCTCGGAGACTCGGTAGGTGGACCGAATCACCGTGTTTCGGACACTCCAGCTGGATGCTTCGGTCGGCGTGGCACACGACGTAGGTTCACGATCAGTCGTCCGCGCCGGGGTTCTCGGTGCTCTCGATGCTCGGCGGGTCGGGTTCGATGGTCGCGTACTCCACCGCCCGCCGGCCGAGCGTCGCCACGCGCTCGCGTGAGGACTCGTCGACGAGTTCGCCGTTCTCGAATTTGGTGCGGGCCTTCGGCACCGCGGCGTGGTGCGGAATGACCCACGCGTTGAGCGCCCGCGCCACCGACCGGAGGTGGTCGAGCGGCGTGATCGGGAACGCGCCGCCGGCGACGCTCAGCAATCCTACTGTTGTGTGTTCGAACTCGTCGAAGCCACAGTAATCGAGGGCGGCCTTCAGCACCGAGGAGTACGAGCCGTGGTAAGAGGGGGTCCCGAGGAGCACGGTGTCGGCCCGGCGGATCCGTTCCTTCATCGCGAGCGCGTCGCCGGCCTCGCGGTCGTCGGCGTCGAAGATCGGGAGGTCGAGTGCTCGGAGGTCGACGAGGTCCGTGGTCGCGCCGAGGCGGTCGGCCTCCGCGAGCGCGTGTTCGAGCGCGATCCGGGTGTAGCTCGCCTCCCGGAGGCTGCCGCAGAGCGCGACGACGTGTGGGGGCTCGGTCATTGGTGACCCGGAGACGTTCGGAAGCCAAAGTCGCGCTGGTTCGGCGTCCGAAAAACGAGTTACCGCCGGAGTCGAGCGGTGGTCTCGCCGTCGGTGTCGAGCGTCACGAGACCGTCGTCCGCGAGGTCCGACAGGAGACCCGAGAGCCACTCGCGGCCGTGCTCGCCGTCGGGGGCGTAATCGACGCGGACCCGGGGGCCGAGCTCCGAGAGCGGGAGGGAGTCGTACTCGCCGAGCACCCGGACCACCCGACCCCGGAACTGCCGGCGACTGCCCTCGAAGGCCGACTGGACTGGGACGTCGGGCGCGCTGAAGTCGCCGGTCGCGTAGGCGTCACACCACTCGCGCCACGGGCACTCGGCCGTATCGCACGCGGGCGTCTTCTCGCAGGCCACGCCGCCGAGTTCCATCACCGCGTTGTTCCAAACCCGCGACTCGCCGTCCGGCATGAGTTCGGTCGCCACATCCTCGAAGGCCGCGTCGTTGTCGGGCACCGAGAAGGCCCGGTAGAGCACGCGCTTGACGTTGGTGTCGACGACCGCGTCGCCGTTGTTGAACGCGAAGCTCGCCACCGCGTTCGCGGTGTACGGCCCGACGCCCTGGAGTTCCTGAAGCTCGTCGGGGGTTTCGGGAAAGCTCCCGTCGAACTCCTCGACGACCTGCCCCGCCGCCTCGTGGAGGTAGCGCGCGCGGTTGTTGTAGCCCAGACTGTGAGAACTCCAGAACCCCACCACGTCCGAGCGGTCGGCCGCCGCGAGCGTGTCGACGTCGGGCCAGCGTTCGACGAACGCCTCGAACGCCCGGACCACCCGGTCGAGCTGGGTCTGCTGGCTCATCACCTCCGAGACCCAGATCGCGTAGGGGTCGGTGGTCTCGCGCCACGGATAGGCGCGATGGTCGGCCTCGTACCACTCGACGAGCGCCCGGCGAACCGCCTCGGTATCGAGGTCCTCGGGGAGCGGGACATCGGTACTGGACTCGGGGGAACTCATTGCCGGAGGGAACCACCTGCGGACCATACGCGTGGCGGTCGCGGAGCCGAAAGGGGTTTGCGCGCACGTCCCAGACCCCGCGCCATGAGCCTCGACGACCTCTCGGACGACGTCGACGCGCGCTACGCCGACCTCGGCGACGAGCTCACCCTCGCGCTCGACCGCGAGAGCCGCAACGAACTGGCGCTCCTCCAGAGCGCGCTCGACCCCGACGAGACAGGTGAGATCCTCCGGCGGGCGCTCCACCAGTTCTTCCAGACCACCGTCGAGACCGGTCGACTGGACTTCCACCTCCGGAGCGGCTACGACGTGACCTACGACGAGTACCTCTCAGGAATGACCTACGACGAGATGACCGGTGGGAGCTACCAGCCCCAGGCGAACCAGGACGACGTCCGGCGGTATCAGTACTAAGATCCCACCTTTTGCTGCGCTCGCTCCCGTTGGTCGCTCGCTGGCAAAATGTGGATCAAAAGCCTGCGTCACCCCACTCGCTTCGCTCGGGGGTTCCTTGGCCCGCTCGCTCGGCCCCGCCTCGCTCACGGTACATCACTACCTCTACCGCCCCGCACAGCACCGCCTCCGCTGAAGCCCTCGGCCACTCACTTCGTTCGGACCTCGCCCTTCATCCGCCAGGACTACACTGCTACCGCCACCGCCCCGCATCCGTACCGCAACCGCGCGGCGGCCGCGCCGCACCGCGACCGCACCGCCGCGACGACACAATCCTGATTACGGCGCGTGGAATTGGTCGTTTCATGCCCGGTTCAGTCTTCCTCGACGGCGAAGACGTCACGCTCAGAACCATCGAAGAGGAGGACCTCGACTTCCTCCAGCGCCACATCAACGATCCGGCCGTCCGCACACCGATCGGCGCGACGACCCCGGTCAACGCGACCGACGAACGCGAGTGGTTCGAGTCGATGAGCGAGGGCGACGACGTCTCGCTCCTGATCTGTGCCGACGGCGATACCGTGGGGACCATCAGCCTCATGGACATCAACGCGGACCACGGCTTCGGCGAACTCGGCTACTGGATAGCGCCCGACGCGTGGGGCGAGGGCTACGCCACCACGGCGACGCGACTCCTCGTGGGGCACGCCTTCGACCAGCGCCGCCTCCACAAGGTCAGCGCGAAGGTCTTCGACTACAACACGGGCTCACAGCGCGTGCTCGAAAAAGTTGGCTTCACCGGGGAAGGCGTCGACCGTGAGGAAGCGTTCGTCGACGGCGAGTACGTCGACGTCCACCGCTACGGCCTGCTCGAAGACGAGTGGCGTGAATTACAAGCCTAGTTCTCGCCCGATCACGAGGTGCTGAATTTCACTCGTTCCCTCACCGATCTCCATCAGCTTCGCGTCGCGGTAGAAGCGCTGGGGCGCGAAGTCGGTGGTGTAGCCGTAACCACCCAAGACCTGCACCGCGTCCTCTGCGATCTCGCGGCTGGCTTCGCTGGCGTCGAGCTTCGCGAGCGCGCTCAGTCGAGTGACGTCCTCGCCCGCGTCGTAGGTCGTCGCGGCCTTGTGGGTCAGGAGGCGGGCCCGCTCCAGCTTCCGGTCCATGTCGACGATCTTGTTCCGCACCGCGTCGAACTCCGAGATGGGCTGACCGAACTGCTCGCGCTCGGTCGCGTAGGATTTGGCGGCCTCGTAGGCTCCCTGTCCGAGCCCAACCGAGAGCGCCGCGATCGAGATCCGACCCCCGTCGAGCGTCTTCTTCGTCTGCTCCCAGCCCTCACCCTCGTTGCCGAGCAGTCGGTCCTCGGATAGTCGAACGTCGTCGAGCTGTATCTCACACGTCGGCGAGGCGTTGAGCCCCATCTTCTCCCAGATCGTCGAGATCTCGAAGCCGTCGTCCGCGGGGTCGACGATGAAGGTCGAGATCCCGCCGTAGCCCGCGTCCGGATCAGTGACGGCCTTCACGAGCACCGACCCCGCCTCGCTGGCGTTGGTGATGAACTGCTTCGTCCCGTTGAGCACCCACTCGTCGCCGTCCTTCTCGGCCGTGGTGTCCATGTGCGAGGCGTCGGAGCCGCTACCGGGCTCCGTGAGCGCCCATGCTCCGATGTGTTCGCCCTCCGCGAGCGGCCGGAGCCACTCCTCCTTCTGCTCGTGCGTGCCGAAGTTCTCGATGGGTTTCGAGGCGAGGCTGATGTGGGCGGCGTAGGAGAGCCCGATCGAGCCCGAGACCCGGCCGAGCTCCTCGGTGACGAGCGCGTAGAGCAACTGATCCCCGCCGAGCCCGCCGTACTCCTCCGTCACCGGCACACCCATCATATCGAGGCCGGCGAGCTGGTCGAAGACCTCGGCGGGGTAGCGGTGCTCGTCCTCGATATCCTGGGCGAGCGGCGCGATCTCCGCCTCACAGAACTCCCGCACCGTCTCGCGCATCATCCGGTGCTCGTCCGGCAGGTCGAAATCCATACACCTGATACGTGACCAAGGGCATAAAACCACGCGGCACGCGGCGAGCCGCGTCGCCGCTCGAATCCGTCCGAGACGGCCGTCAGAGGTAGCGTTCGACGAATCGCGCGAGTCGATCGAAGAGCTGAGAGAGCCGGTCGAACAGACGCGCGAGGCCGTCGAGGATCCGCTGAAGATCGTCTCCGTTCCCCGAACTCTCGCCCCCCGTCGTGTCCGTCCCTGCGGCGGTCGTCGACTCCCCCGACGACGAGCGCGCCGTCGTGGTCTCGTTGGTGGTGCTGGACGTCGCCGTAGTGTTCGTCGTCGGGCACGACCCGGACTCGATCCGGAGGGGTGTCGAGCGGTCGAGCGAGGTCCGCGTCGGGTCGTCGAGGTCGCCCGAGAGCGCCTGCCAGTCCGAAACGTTGCCCTCGTAGTGGTCGCCGTAGAGCGCGGCCCGTTCGTTGAAGGCCGGGTCGATCCCGACCGAGACGTCGTCGCCGAGCGGGCCGTAGACCGCGCCGTCGGCCCGCCGGCCGTCCCAGGTCCAGTCCACCGTGGCCGAGTCCCCGTCGATCTCCCACCGATCGTAGCGGTTCGGGCCGTCGTAGCTGTCGTCCCGGACGATCCAGTCGCCCGACGAGGGCAACCCCGAGATATCGAAGGTGATCGACCCGCCGTCGCCGTTGCCGCCGAGCGCGCCGTGGACGGCCACGAGGCTCACGCCGTCAGGACCCTCGTAGAGGAACAGAACGCTGGTGTTCGGCTGCTGGAGCGAGCGGGTCCCGTACGAGCTGTCGCGGTCCCGCCGGTAGTCGTAGAAGGCCTCCACCGGGTCGTCGCCCTGGAGCGGCTGGAGCGGAACGCACTGGTCGCCCTGTGAGAGGTGGTACGGAGCCGACTCCACCGCGCTGGCCGTGCCGGTCGCGAGCGCGCCGCCGGCGAGCGTCGCGCCGGTGGCTACCAGAAACGACCGTCTGTCGGTGTTCGGTCGGCTGCCGGAACGCGAAGCCATCGATGATCTCCTCGGACTTTTCGGAGGAGGAGCATGGGTCTTTTGACTGGCCGCCGGCTTCGTCAGCCGTCGATATCCGTCCGGAGGACCCCGTCGAAGTCGAGCACGAAATCCGCCCCGAAGGCCGACGCCGGCGTCTGGAATCCCGACTCGACGTCGCCGTCGAGCACCCGCCGGACGACTTCACAGGCCGTCCGCGCGGTGAAGTCGTAGGTGTCGGGGAGTTCGAGCCGTGCCGCCGCTCGGTCGCCGTCGTCGTTCTCCACTTCGCCCCAGACCCGAGTGGTGCTCAGGGCGCGCTGGGCGGCGGTGGGTCCGGTGACGGTCGCGTCCACGAGCTCCTTCAGGAGGGTCTGAATCGGTTGGGTTCCGAGCAGCGGCGCGAGACGGTCGGTCCGGCGCATCACCCGCGCCGCGAACCCCGGCACAGCGGCGTAGGTCTCGATGTTCCCGATCCCGGTCGAGTAGTAGGCGGTCGAGACGTCACCCCACGGGATCGTCACCGCGGGTTTCGGGCCCGTCCCGAGGTCGATCCGGCGGGTCTTCCACGCCGGCGGTACGGTCTCGATCTGGCCATCGATCCGGGCCGCTCCACCCTCCGAGAGCCCCTCGACGACGGACTTCAGCGTGCCGGGCGAGAACGTGCTGAGCCCGTCGATCGCGAGCCGGAGGTGGGTCGCGTCGTGGAGTTTGCCAGCGAGATGCGCCGCGAGGCAGTCGGTGGGAACCACGTCGAAGCCGACCCCCGGCAGGAGGGTCACGTCGGCCTTCTCGGCGTCGCGGTCGCGCTCGGCGGTCGCCTCGAAGGCGTCGATCTCGCCGGTGATGTCGAGGTAGTCGGTTCCCGTTTCGAGACAGGCCGCCACCAACGCGTCGGCGGTCGCGGAGAACGGCCCCGCGCAGTTCAACACGGCGTCGAACGCCTCGATCCGGTTCGCGACGACCGAGGGATGGTCGAGGGTGAAGACGCGATAGTCGAGGTCGCGGTCGGTGGCCTGGCGTTCGAGCGGTTCGGCGCGTCGACCCGCAAGCGTCGGCGACAGTCCTTCCTCGGCGGCGCGTTCGGTGATCAGCGCACCGGTGTAGCCGTACGACCCGTAGATGAGTACGTCGTCTGCCATGTCCCCACATCGGGCGGTGAGCGGAAAAAGCCACCCCACGCGGCGGCCTTGCCGTAAGAGATATACCGGGTCCGACCGGCGTGGCCGCATGGGATTGATGGACGACATCCTCGGTGGTGGCGGGTCGCGCAGCCGCCGACCGGGGCCCGGCGGCGACTACGTCGAACTCGGCCCCGACGACATCGAGGCCTCGGCGGACGAGCCGGCGACGAAGGTACATATCGCCCAAATCGAGGGCCAGCGCGACGTGATAGACATCAAGAACGCGATCTACGACGGCGACATCGTGGTCGCCGATATCACCCGCCACTCGACGACCGACCGCACGATGGAGCGCATCACCCAGGACCTCCAGGGGATCGTCCGCGAGGTCGGTGGGGACATCGTTCAGAAGGCCGACGACCAGCTCATCATCACCCCCGGTTCGGTCGGCATCAGCCGCACCAAACTCGGGCAGTAGTTCTCAGACGCCGTCGGGCGTTTCGGCGTCGTCTTCGACAGTGCGCTTCATCGACTCACGACGGCTCTTGGCGTCGCGGCCCGTGGCTTCGAGCAGGAACTCGTTCTTCGCGTCGACCGCGTCGGCAGCGGCGTCGGCGTTGCCCTCGGCGATGACCTCCTCGGCGGGGCGCTCGGTGAAGTCCACAGCCAAGGTGTCCTTCTTCGAACCGTAGTCGACCGCGCCGGCGACCACGCGCTCGAAGACCGGGTTCTCGGGTTCCTCGACGACGTAGAGGTCGCTCCCGTTGTAGCTCTCGGTCGCGGTCGGCGACCCGAAGTAGGACTCGATGGTGCCCTCCATGTCGGGGATCCGGTCCTCCAAGTGCTCTCCACGGCGCATCTTGTATTCGCGCATGGGGCGCTCGTTTGCGAGCCGAAGGGTTAGCCCTTTCGCGTTTCCCACGCCAGATAGCCGCGGTGACAGTTCGGACAGATGTCACCCGCCCGGTGGGGCGAGTCGATGACCGCGGCGTCGAACCCACACGACGTGCAGACGAACGAGCCACCGGTGAGCCGGTCGGGCTCCTCATCCGAACCCTCGCTCGCCGATTCGCCGTCGCGACCGGAACCGTCGGGCCACTGAGCCGTCGAAGCGGCGCTCCCGTCCGACCGTGCCGCCTCGGTGGTCACCGGGCCGGACGGCTCGGACGGCCACTCACCGGGCGCGCGCTCCGAGGGGTCGCGGCGCGTCGGCTCGTCGCCGATGCGGTCGATCGATCCGGTATCGTCGCCTTGGTCGTCCGCCGGTTCGCCCCCGCCCGTCGACCGGTCGAGCGCGCTCGTGGCCACCACCGACTCCGCGATCTCCACGCTCCCCGAGCCGGCCGGATCGGGCGCGGGGTCGTCGGCGGCGGCCCCGTCGTCACGGATCGCTCGTTCGGTCCCGTCCGTTGGTTCCGTGGCGTCGGCTGGCTCGATTTCGTCGGGCTCGGCCTCGACGACCTCCCGTGGGCCACCGTTTCGCACGGTCGGTTCGGGCTCCGCGTCGGCGGGGTCGTCCTCCATCGTTTCGACGGCCGTCACCGTCCGGTCCGGTGCGTCGGAGGGGTCGTCGGCCCCCTCGTCCGAGCCGTCCGGCGCGATGACGACGGTGCCGTCGGGTTCCCGAACCACGCCGGCGGCGGCCGAGAGCGCCGTGACCTCGGTGTTCTCGGAGATGACGCGTTCGTGTCCGCAGCTCCGACACCGCTCGACGCGTTTGGCGGTCAACACCACTTCGTCGCCGTTCTCGACGCGCTCGCGCTCGACCTCGGGGTCGTCGTAATCGTGCCCGAGCAACGAACACATGACTCCCATCGGGACGTACTTCTATAGCGGTCGATATAAACGTCCGTGTTCGAGCGGCGATACTTGCCCGAACGACCAGGTACCACGGACCCCGACCGACAGTATAAGACCGATCCGAGCGAACGGGCAAACATGAAAGCGAAGCGGGCGTTCCGGGACCGCAACCCCACGGAGGTGGCGGTGCTCGACGCGCTGGTGGAGCATCCCGACGGGATGACGGTGTTCGAACTCCGGACCCACGCCGACATCGGCATCGACGCCCTCGAAGACGCCCTCGCAGCGCTCAAGGAGGACGACCTCATCGAAACCGAAACCGAGAGCGGACGACTGCATATCCTCCCCGACGACCGTGTCGTGCCCGACGAACCCGAGAACGAGACCGACGAGTCGTTCTTCGACAGTGTTCGCGAACGGCTCGGATTGTAACACATCCAAGTACTATCCGCACACCACTTCGGGTTCAACCGACTCACGGTTCGTCGAAGAAAGAGTGCGACGTCAACCGAGTCGAAAATAAAACATAGATAGGTTCGAAATTACCTCTATGTCACCCCGTAGCGTCCACTGCTCGGCCACTGTGAAGACGCTCTCGGCACTCGTTGTCATCTCTCTTGTCGTCTCGGCGGGCTGTTCAGCTGGAACGCTCACCGAACCGTCCGGTCAGGGTGGCCCGGTTCATCTCAACGTCACCAACGGGGCGAACGTCACACAAATATTCGAAGTATCCGTCGTCGAGTTACCAGCAAATACCTCGTTCGAATTACCGGATGGGCGAATAGGCCGTGGTGAGATCGGTCCGGGCTTAAGCACATCTGATCCCGGTATTCAAGGAGTTTATACAAAAGTCAAACTCCCAGACTCAGCTCGACTTCACGGCCGCTACACGCTAAAGCCTGGAGAGACGAACGCAAGCAACATCAGCAGTCCGCTGGAGGACTTCGCAGTCGTCGTTAGCGTTCACCGTAGCGACGGTATCGTCTCGTTAGTGACGGCGACTTGCGGTGGAGACCTGACGTACGTGGAGGTCGAGAGTCGCTACTCCGGGTCCGGTTCGGTTTACGACTGCAACGAGGGTGTGTTCTGAGGGAACGCAGTGATGGTTTCGATCTTCTCTGAAGATCGAATCCGTAGAGGACACGCTTTATCCGCCGCCGCGCCCGAAATTCCACAATGACGTTGGTCGAAGCCGTCCACGAGACCCACGGCGCGACGTTCGCAGAGCGCGGCGGCACGCGCGTCGCCGACCACTACGGCCGCCCCGAGACCGCCCACCGGGCGGTCAGGAACGTCGCCGGCGTCACCGAGATGGCCTACGGCGTACTCACGATCACCGGCGAGGACAGGATAGAGTTCGTCGACAACGCCGTCACCAACCGGGTACCCGCCGAGGATGGCCGGGGCTGCTACGCGCTCCTCCTCGACCCGCAGGGCCGGGTGGAGACCGACCTCTACATCTACACGACCACCGACCGCCTGCTGGTGTTCACCCCACCGGACCGCGCCGCGGCGGTCGCGAGCGAGTGGTCCGAGAGGACGTTCATCCAGGACGTCGAAATCGAGAACGCGACCGAGTCGTTCGGCGTCTTCGGCGTCCACGGTGCGCAGGCGACCGAGAAGGTCGCGAGCGTGCTCACGAACGCGACGCCGTCCGAGGCCCACCTCTCGTTCGTCCGGGGCTCGATCGACGAGGCCGGCGTCACCGTGATCCGAGGCGACGGATTGACCGGCGAGGAAGGCTACGAGGTGGTCTGCGCTGCGGACGTCGCCGAATCGGTGTTCGACGCCCTGATCAACAACGGGCTCAACGCCGCCCCCTTCGGCGTGCGAACCTGGGAGAGCCTCACCCTAGAGGCGGGGACGCCGCTATTCGATTCCGAACTCCGTGACGAGATCCCGAACGTCCTCGGGCTCCGAAACGCGCTGGACTTCGAGAAGGGCTGTTACGTCGGTCAGGAGGTCGTCTCGCGCGTCGAGAACCGAGGGCAGCCGAGCCGCCGGTTGGTCGGGCTTGCCTGTGAGACGCTCCCCGATGCCGGCGCGGCGGTCTTCGCCGGCGATTCGACGGTCGGTGAGGTCACCCGCGCGGTCGAGAGCCCGACCCGCGACGAACCGCTGGCGCTCGCGCTGGTCGAGTTCGACCTCGATACCGACGACCTGACGGTCAGGATCGACGGCGAGGAACGGGCGGCGCGTGTCGAGTCGCTCCCGTTCGTCGAGGGCAGCGACCGGTCGGCCCGACTGCCGACCTACGAGTAAGTCCGTTCAGGAGCGCGAGAGGAGCGTCTTCAGGCTCTCCGGCGAGAACAGCGTGGTGGGTTTGTCCATGTGAACCCCGATCTCGCCCGAAAACGCCGCGAGGCCAGCCTGCTTGACGGGTTCGGGCAGCGAGTACGCCCGACGAACCCAGTGACCCAGCTGGATGTCGCGCGCGAGGTCAGCCCGCCACGCCTTCTCGTAGTCCTTCAGCGTCCCTGGGTCGTGGGGGTCGATCTCGCGAACGGCGTGGTCGGCGGCGGTCATCCCGTAGACGAGCCCGCCGCCGGTGAACGGCTTGGTCTGGGCGGCCGCATCCCCCACGAGGAAGCCACGGTAGCTCGTGACGCGGTCGGCCGGCCCGATCGGGATCATCCCGGCGTGGGTCTCGCCGGTCTCGACCCCGTAGTCGTTCACGAACGCCTCGAACAGCTGGGTCGCGTTCTCGCCCGGTGCGGCCGCCAGCCCGTACTCGACGCCCGCCGATCCCCGAGGGATGCGCCACGCGAAGAACTCCGGAACCGTCAGGTGGACGTCGACGTGGTCACCGGGGTCGTCCTCCGTCGAGAAACCGAGCACACCCTGGAGCTTCTCGCCCGGTTCGGGCATCCCGAGTTCGCGCCGAACTCGTGAAACAGGTCCGTCACAGCCCGCCACCAGCCGGGTCTCGAATACCTCGGTTCCCTCGGGCGTTCGGGCGGTCACCGTCGCCGAACGCGCGCCCTCCTCGACGCCGGTCACGCTGTGATTCTCCCGAATATCGGCCCCGGCCTCGCGTGCGGCGCGGGCGAGCGTCCGGTCGAGCTCGACGCGATTGATGACGTTCGAGATGGTCTCGTCCTTGTAGAACAGGTGGCCGTCGCCGCCCGGCCCGCCGACGTGGAATCGCGCGCCCGAGATCTCGTTCTGGAGCAGCTCCTCGCGCGCGCCCTCGGGCGTGAACTGCCAGATGTCGGTGCTGACGTGGCCCGAGCACGCGAGCGGCGTGCCGACCTCGCCGCGTTCGAGCACCAGCACGTCGTGACCCGCCTCCGCGGCGCGCCGGGAGAACCGACAGCCCGCGGGGCCCGCCCCGCTGACGACGAAATCGTACATTGGTGAGTCCTGTCGGTGGGCGTCAAAGAATCTTGCTAACCCACTTTTTTGGGCGGGGGAATCGCGCTCGCTTCGCTCGCGCTCAACCCCCGCCCAAAAACCTGTCTTGCTGAGTGCAACGAAGCAAGGCTCGGAAGACGCTTCGCGTCTTCCGGTGGACTAAAAAGGGCTGCTCGCTCACTCCGTTCGCTCGCAGTACAATCACTCATATCCCACCCAGCGCCGCCTCCATCCCGCAACCGCCACACGCCTCCCCAACCGACTGCGCTCCTCGCTCGCCTTCGGCTCACTCCGGTGCTCATCCCTCGCACAATGTTCGCGAGCGGTGCTCGCTGTCGCTCGTCACCGCTCGCCAGCGCGCGCCAACCGCTCCGACCGCAACCGCACTGCACGGCCACGACCGCAACTGTACTGCACAGCCACGACCGCCACATCAGATTCACATTCGCCGTCACCGATGGCCGTCGAGCAGCCGTTCGACGTACTTCGCGATCACGTCGACCTCGACGTTCACCCCGTCGCCGGGGTCGAGGTCGTGCATCGTCGTCAGCTCGTAGGTCGTCGGGATCACCGCCACGGTGATCGTGTCCTCCCGCCGTTCGGCGACCGTGAGGCTCACTCCATCGAGGGCTATCGACCCCTTCTCGACCACGTAGCGCGCGACGCTCTCGGGCACCGAGAACTCGAACTCCCAGTCGTCGTCCACCTGCTCGACTCCCACGACCTCCGCCGTGGCGTCGACGTGCCCCTGCACGAAGTGGCCGTCGAGCCGGCCGTCGGCGGGGAGCGCCCGTTCGAGGTTCACTTCGACACCCTCCTCGATCTCCGAGAGCGTCGTCCGGTCGAGCGTCTCGGTCGAGCAGAACAGCTCGAAACCCGTTTCTCGGACTTCCTCGACGGTGAGACACGCGCCGTCGACCGCGATGCTCGCGCCGTGAGTGAGCCCTTCGAGATCGCACTCGACGACGATTCGCCGCCCGCCCTCCTCGTCGCGAACGGTCGTGACTTCCCCCGTGGTCTCGACGATGCCGGTGAACATAGTCGTCGTACGGGCGCTCGTCGAATGAGGCTGGCGTTCGCGCCCGGGAGCCACGTCGTTTATAGTGGACCGGTCCCTGCTGTGGGCAATGTCCACGGATTCCCACGTGACGCGGCTGTTCGGCGGCCCGGGAAGCGGGAAGACGACGGCGTTGCTCGACCGGGTCGAGGAGATCCTCGACCAGCCGGGCGTCGACGTCAACGACGTCCTCGTCGTCTCGTACACCCGGGCGGCGGCCACCGAGATCCGCGAGCGACTGGCCGAGCGCCTCGACGTCAGCCCGCGTTCGCTCCGGGGCAACGTCGCCACGATGCACGCGAAGGCCTACGAACTCCTCGACCTCTCGCGCGGTGACGTCGTCGGCGAACGCGACAAGGAGGGGTTCTGCGAGGACTTCGGGCTCGAGTTCGAGGACGAGTACGAGGGGTCGCGCCGTCGGAGCGCGCGCTCGACCACCATCGGCAACAAGGTCATCGCGACGAGCCAGTGGCTCCAGCGCACCACCAGGGACGTGGCCGACTGGTACGACGTCCCCTTCCAGTGGAACGACGAGGAGGTCCGGTTGCCGCCGGAGATCGACGACAACGCCCAGCAGGGCAACAAGTACACCCCGACGTGGCCGAGCGACGACGACCGCCTCGACATCCCCGAGGCGATCCGGGCCTGGCGCGCCTACAAGGGCGACGAGGGGCTCGTGGGCTTCGCCGACATGCTCGAACGCGTCGAGCAGCGCTCGCTGATCCCGAGCGTCGACTACCTCGTGATCGACGAGTTTCAGGACATCACCACGCTCCAGTACCGCGTCTACGAGGAGTGGAAACCCCACGTCGAGCGCGTCCTGATCGCGGGCGACGACGACCAGGTGGTCTACGCCTGGCAGGGTGCCGACCCGCAGCTCCTCCTCGACGAGGGCGGCGAGGACGTGATCCTCGACACCTCCTATCGGCTGCCGTCCCGGGTGCTCTCGGTCGTGAATCGGGAGGTTCGCCACATCGAGAAACGCCAGGAGAAGAACCTCCGACCCCGAACCGAGGGCGGGAGCGTCGAGGCCGTCGAGAGCCCCACGATGCTCGACCTCGTGCGCAACGTCCGGGCCACGGTCGAGAACACCGACGAGACCGTGATGGTGCTCTTCCGGGCGCGCTACCAGCTCTTCCAGTTCATGGACGAGTTCATCGGCGAGGGGATCCCGTTCCAGGCGCTCACCGACCAGCGGATGTGGACCGACCGACTCAACGACTACGTCAACGCCGTCGAGAAGGTCGCCGCCGGCGAGTCCATCACCGGGCTCGAAGCCCGCCGGCTCGCGGACATGCTGATGAACACCGCCTTCGGGACCAACAGCCGCGACGCGCTCTACGAGACGCTCGACGACCTGAAGGAGGAGGCCGGGGCCGAGGAGTTCGTCGACCTCACGATCGAACCCGACCTCATCAAGGAGCACGCACCGTTCATGCCCGGTCCCGCCTCCGCCGAGGACATGCTCAGGAAGACCTCGCAGTTCCAGAAGAAGTCGGTGAAGGCCTACTTCGGGGGCGACTACCAGGACGTCGACCGCGACCGGGTTCGAGTGGGGACGATCCACTCCGCGAAGGGTCGCGAGGCCGACCACGTCTTCGTGGCGACCGACCTCACCGAGAAGGTGGTCGAACAGATGGCCGCCTCCGTCGAGGAGGGCTCGGCCGACGCCGCGGCGTTCGCCGAGACCACCGACCCGGTGCCCCTACTGACGGACAACGAGCGCCGGGTGTTCTACGTCGGGATGAGCCGGGCGCGCGAACGGCTCGTGATACTCGAAAACCTCGTGAGCGGCGCGCCGACGCTCCCGGTCGACGTCCTCCTCGACAACGAACCCTCGGGAACCACCGTCGAGGACGTCCTCGCCGAGGCCGAAGTCCCCGCCGCCGACTAGTCCTTCTCCTCCTCTTTCGCCACCGCACCGACCGCCTTCTCGGCCGCCGCCGTCGGCACGTCGTCGGGGGTCGTGACGTACTGCTTGAGCAGGATCATCAGCCCGGCGACGACACACAGCGCCGCGCCCATCGTGGTGCGCCCAGTGACGAGGAGGTTGACCCCGAGTAGCGCCACCGGGAGCGCGAGCGCCAGCGTCGCCACGAGCCCGAGCGTGTTGAGGATGCCCACGGGCTGACTGGAGCGCGCGTTCACTTACTCGCTTCGCTCGCCCGACCTACGGCCGCGGCGACCAGCCACACACCGAGCAGATGCTGGCGTCGGTCGCGTGCAGCGCGCCGCAGTCGGGACACTGCTTCTTGTTGTAACTTGCTTCCCACCCCGGTGACTCCGTCTCGTGACCGCGTTCTGCGAGGAACTCGTCGATGTCGGGTTCGGTCGGTGTGGTTGCCATACGTGTCACGGTATGGCACGCCACGACATAGGTCTATTGGTGGGTGCAGGAACGGCTGATTAGTACAGTCGATATATCATGAATAGAAATTCTTCGGCCGACTCAGAGGTCGTAGAGCGCGCCGTACTTCGTGGTGACGTAGTCGAGGAAGTCGTCGGCGGCGAACGGTTTGCCGGTGGCCTCTTCGATCAGATCGGGCGTGGTGTAGCGCTGGCCGTGGCGGTGGACGTTCTCGGTGAGCCAATCGTGGAGCGGGTCGAAGTCCCCGGACTCGATCGACCCATCGAGGTCGTCGATCGCCTCGTCGGCGCTGGCGTAGAGCTGGGCGGCGAGCACGCTTCCCAACGAATAGGTCGGGAAGTAGCCGAACGTGCCGTGCGACCAGTGGATGTCCTGGAGACAACCGTTCGCGTCCGTCTCCGGTCGCACGCCGAGGTACTCCTCCATCTTGTCGTTCCAGACCCGTGGGATCTCCGCGACGTCGAGGTCGCCCTCGATGAGTTCGCGCTCGATCTCGAAGCGGATCACGATGTGCATGTGGTAGGTGAGCTCGTCCGCCTCGACGCGAATGAGGTTGTCCTCGTGGACGGTGTTCGCGGCCTCGTAGGCGTCCCGCGGGGTCACGTCGTCGAGGCTCGAAAATCGGTCTTTGACCTGCGGCAGGAACAGCTCCCAGAACGGCTGCGAGCGGGCGACGTGGTTCTCCCAGAGTCTCGACTGGGACTCGTGGACCGAGAGGTTTCGATTCTCGCCGAGCGGCGTCCCGTACTCCTCGTCCGGCAGGCCGAGGGTGTAGGTCGCGTGGCCGAACTCGTGGACGGTGCTCGTGAGTGCCCCCAACATATCCGCCTCGTCGTAGCGCGTCGTGACCCGCGCGTCGAAGGTAGTCCCCATCGAGAACGGATGCGGCGCGACGTCGAGCCGGCCGCGATCCCAGTCGTAACCGAGGGTATCGAGCGCGTCGCGTGAAAGTTCCTCCTGGGTGTCGGTATCGAACGTCCCCTCGAACGGCGTGGCGAGGTCGACGTCGCTCTCGCGGATCTCGTCGATGAGCGGGACGAGTTCCTCGCGGAGGCGTTCGAGGACCCGCTCGGTGGTGTCGAGCCCGAGGTAGGGTTCGTAGTCCTCGAAGAGCACCTCGTAGGCGGGTCTATCCGGATCGATGTGTTCGGCGTACTCGCGTTTGAGGTCGACGAGCTCCTCGACGACCGGGGCGAACGTCGAGAAGTCGTCTTCCTCCCTCGCCTCCTTCCAGACCGGGAGCGCCTCGCTGGTCGTCCGCGATATCTTCTCGACCAGTTCGGTGGGGACGCGCGTCGAGCGTTCGTACTGTCGGCGGACCTCGCGGACGACCGCCGCCTCGCGATCGTCGAGGTCGTTGCTTTCGAGGTCGTCGAGCGCTTCGCCCATCCCCTCGTCGGTGAGGAGGTCGTGGCTCACGGCCGAGAGCGCCGAGAGCTGCCCGGAGCGGGCCGGTGTGCCGCCCTCGGGCATCATGACCTCCTGGTCCCAGCTGAGGATGCCCGCCGCGTTTCCGACGTTGGTGATACGTTCGTAGCGTCGCGTGAGATCCTCGTAGGCGTCATCCGTGGCGTCGGCTGCCATACCGAAAACCCGGGTCGCCGGCCTATCAATTCTCCCCTACGGCGTCGGCCACACTCGAATAGATCCGATAGCACCGGTCGAGGGCGTCGAGCGAGACGCTCTCGTCCTTGGTGTGGGCCTCGCCCAGCTCCGACGGTCCGCAGACCACGCAGGTCACGCCCGCCGCCGCGAGCCAGCCGCCGTCGGTCGCGGCGGGCTTCGTGACGAGCTCCGGATCGCCGTCCTGGCACTCGTCGGCCACCGTTCGAACCGTCTCGGCGAAGTCCTCGTCGTCGCAGGCCATCGGCGGGAGGTCCTGGTCGACCGTCCACTCGACTCCCTCGACCTCCTCGACGGTTCCGAGGGCTGCGCGCTCGCCGGGGACCGTGCGCTCGTCGACGGTGATGGCGCACGATTCGGGGATAACGTTCCAGGCCGAGCCGCCGTCGATCCCGGTGACGGCGAGGCTGCCGGCGACGCGTTCGTCGAGCACCGTCGCGCTCGGCGGGTCGATATCTCTGATGAGGTCGACGGCGTCGCAGGCCCGGTAGACTGCGTTTTCACCCATGTGGGGTTCGCTGGCATGGACGGCGGTGCCGTGGGCGGTGACGGTGCTCGCGCGCCGGCCCTTGTGGGCGACCACGACGTCCGTCACGCCGGGGGTGGCGTAGCCCGTCGAACCCTCACCGACGACCGCACAGTCGGGCGCGAATCCCTCGTCGATGGCGTGGCGCGCGCCGACGCCCCCGAGTTCCTCGCCGACGAAGCTCGCGAAGACGAGTCCACTCCTCGGGGTATCGCGGAAGGCCAGCATCGCCGCCGCGACCGCGCCCTTCATGTCCGCCGTACCGCGGCCGTAGAGTCGGTCGTCGGTGGCTTCGAGAACGTACTCGTCGCCGTCGGTCTGGGATTCGTCCGGCGGAACGACATCGTGGTGGCCGACGAGCGCGAGGGCGTCCGCCTCGCCGTAGCGGGCGATGACGTTCCCGACCGCGTCCCGCCGCACGTCGGCATCGGTTTCCGCGCGGAGCCAGTCCTCGACGAAATCACCGGCGGCGGTCTCGTCGTCGTGGCTCGGTATCGAGACCAAATCGCGGGTGAGGGCGGCGACGTCCATCCCGTCGAGGGTCGGCGAGCGACGTGATAAGGCTACTGTCGAGCGAAGTGAGCCCGTTCATCCGCCGCGGCGGTTGCGGTCGGAGGGGGTGCGGTGCGGCCGTAAGCGGTTGGCGCGCGCTCGCGGTCGTGCGTGAGTGAAACGAACGCCGATCGCGAACACTGTGCGAGGGATGACTAAGGCGAGGAGCGAAGCGAACGAGCCGAGGGAATCGGCTGGGGAGGCGTGTGGCTGATGCGGGGTGGTAGCCAGTAGTGATTGTACTGCGAGCGACCGTAGGGAGCGAGCAGCCTTTTTAGTCCAGGTTTTTGCGAGGAGTGGTTCGCCGAAGGCGAACCCGACGAGGAAAAAAGTGGTTGAACATCCTTATCCGTTCTGCGGGCCGATGTGCGGGCATGACTATCGTCCCGGACACGAGCGCGGTCATCGACGGCCGCGTGTCCGACCGCGTCGAGAGCGGGGCGGCCGACGGCGCGACGGTGCTGGTCCCCGAGGCGGTCGTGGCCGAGCTCGAATCCCAGGCGAACGACGGGGTCGAGACGGGGTGGAACGGGCTCGCCGAACTCGAAGCCCTCGTCGAGCTCGCAGCCGACGACCGGATCGAGCTCGAATACGTCGGTCGGCGACCCGCCGAGACCGAGCGCGCGAGCGCCGGCGAGGGGGCCGTCGACGCGCTGATCCGCGACCTCGCCGCCGAGCACGACGCCACGCTGCTCACGAGCGACCGCGTCCAGAGTGAGGTCGCGCGGGCGAAGGGGCTGGCCGTCGAGTACCTCGAACCCGAGGTTCGGACGGTGGAGGGCCTCGACATCGAGCGCTTCTTCGACGACGAGACGATGAGCGTCCACCTCAAGACGGGGGTGGTGCCGATGGCGAAGCGAGGGTCGATCGGTGGAATGCGCTTCGAGGCCGTGAGTGAGGAGCCGCTTTCCGAAGCCCAGCTCACCGAGTGGGTCGAGGAGATCGAGCTCGCGGCGCGGACGTCGAGCGAGGGGTTCACCGAACTCGACAGACACGGTATGACGATCGTGCAGTACCGTGACTACCGGATCGCGGTGGCGCGGCCGCCGTTCGCCGACGGGATCGAGATCACCGCCGTCCGACCGATCGCGGCGACCGAGCTCGACGACTACCAGTACGCCGACGACCTCCGCGAGCGCCTGCTCGACCACCAGCGCGGCGTGCTCGTCGCGGGTGCGCCGGGTGCGGGGAAGTCCACGCTCGCCGGGGCCGTCGCGGGCTTCCTCGCCGACTCGGACTTCTCGGTGAAGACGATGGAGAAACCCCGGGACCTCCAGGTGGGCCCCGACGTGACGCAGTACACCGCGCTCGACGGTCGGATGGAGAACACCGCCGACGCGCTCCTGATGGTCCGGCCCGACTACACCATCTACGACGAGGTCCGGAAGACCGAGGACTTCTCGGTCTTCGCGGACATGCGGCTCGCGGGCGTCGGGATGGTCGGCGTGGTCCACGCGACGCGCGCGATCGACGCCGTCGGGCGACTCGTGGGGCGGGTCGAGTTGGGGATGATCCCGCAGGTCGTCGACACGGTCGTCTACGTCGAGGCCGGGGAGATCGACACCATCTACGACATCGAGACCGAGGTCAAGGTCCCGGAGGGGCTGGTCGAGGAGGACCTCGCGCGACCCGTGATCCGGGTGACGGACGCCGAGACCGGCGAGCCGGCCTACGAGATCTACAGCTTCAACCGGCAGGTCGTCACGGTGCCGGTCGGCGAGGAGACCGACGACTCCGGGGTGGACCGGATCGCGAAACAGGAGATCGAACGGGAGATCCGGTCGGCGGCGCGCGGGAACTGCGAGGTCGAACTCCGCGGGTCGAACACCGCCGTGGTCTACGTCGAGGAGTCGGACATCGCGACCGTCATCGGCAAGGGTGGCGGTCGGATCACCGACATCGAAAATCGACTGGGGATCGACATCGACGTTCGGACCTTCGACGAGCGCCCCGGTGGACGGTCGGGAGGATCGAGCGGCTCCGGTGGCGGCAGCAGTAGCGATGGCAACACCAACGGCAGCGCGTCGGGCGAGATCGTCACCCCCGAGATCACCGGCCGCCACGTCGTGATCCCGATGGAGGGCCACGCGGGCAACACCGTCGAAGTCCAGGCCGACGGCGAGTACCTCTTCACCGCGACCGTTTCGCGTGGAGGCGAGGTGCAGGTCTCCCGGGGGAGCGCCATCGCGGAGGAGCTCGAAGCCGCCATCGACCGGAATCGCCAGGTCACGGTCGCGCCGTCGTAATCCGGCGTGAAAGCGAGTTTTGCAACGTTGCGGCGGCGGTGCGGGCCTGGCGGATGAAGGGCGAGCCGCACGAGCGAACGCAGTGAGCGAGTAGCGACTGAAAGGAGCGCGCGGCGAGGGCTTCGGCGGTGGCGGTGCTGTGCGGTTGCGGAGTCGATAGTGATTCTACCGCGAACGAGCCGGAGGCGAGTGAGCGGGCGCAAGCGCGACCAACGGGAGCGCGCAGCGCTTTTGATCCACATTTTGCCAGGGAGGCCGCGAAGCGGCCGACCGCAGCAAAAGGTGGGGATGCAAAAGGTGGGTTTCGAAAGGTCCTTATGGTCGACTCGGCTATCCTGAAATCGGACTAGGTCGGGCAGTTAGGCCCTGCTCGCAACCCGCACTACGGTCTTCAGCGGGGGCCGAATTCCGGGTGCGTCCGCGCCGACCGGCGCGGGCCCCGCAAGCCAACGTCGAAGCCTCGTCCGTCGGGGGCGGCGGTCCGCGGCTGTTCGTCTGCAGGGACGACCCGCCGCGGTTAATCGGCGGCAGCCCGTCAGGCACGGAAGTGAGCAGCGGACCGCCGGACAGCCGTCGCTCGCCGGATCGCGGGGTGGAGGAGGCACGCGGGCTTCCCCGCGCCGGAACGCCGGGCAACCCCGGGTCGTCCACTTCCCACCTTTTGCTACGCTCAGTCGCATCGCTAGCGCTCGCTCCTTCACTCGCAAAATGTGGATCAAAAGCGCGTCGGGTTCCATGCGGTCACCCTCGCGCCCGCTCACTCACTGCGTTCGCTCGCGGTGAGATCACTGACCACCTCCGCGACCGCCACCGCAACCGCACAGCACCGCCTCCGCCGAAGCCCTCAGCCCACTCACTCCGTTCGCGGGCTTCGCCCTTCATCCGCCAGGAGAGCACAGCTCTCCTGAGCCTCGGTTCGCGCCTGCGGCGCTCACCGAGACGCCAGGCCCGCACCCACCCCCGCACCGCAGTCGCCTGGCGGCGACCGCACCACCCGACTACACCAGGCCGAGTCCACGGGCATACCACGCCCCGCTCGCGGGGACCACTAGCGAACAGAGGGCAAGCACCCAGCGGTGATATTCGAGGGTGGAGTCGGTCGAGAGCTGAAAGACGACGGCCTCCGGGACCGTGAGCGCCCAGACCAGCGAGACGAGCGCGACCACGATACCGAAGATGAGTGCCACGCCGGCGGCGGTCGCGGGGTCGGTCCGACCGGCGCGACCGGCGGCGAAGACGACCACGGCGACGGCGGCGAAGAGCCCGCCGACGAGCGGGGTTATCGCACCCGTGGCGTAGTAGGTGCCGGCGGCCCCCGCCTCGGTGGTGAGGTACGGGACGACGAGCGCGACCAGCACCGCGAGACAGCCGACGACCCCGACGACCGGGGCGACCCGCGAGGCGTTCATGGGGTCGATTCCGGTGGGCGGCGTCTTAATCGGCGCGTTCGACGGGCGAACACAAAAGCCAGGTAACTCCACCCCAAGAAAGGGACATGGGACTCGGAAACACCGCGAAGAAACTCCAGCGCGTCGTCGACATGGCCGAGACGCTCTATCAGAAGATCGACGAGCTCCGGAGCCAGGTCAACGAGGTCAGAGAGCATGTCGAGGCCACGAGCCAACGCGTCGAGCGGATCGAACGCGACCTCGACGACCAGCGCGCGGTGCTCGACGCGCTGGCACACGAACAGGGGATCGACGTCGACGCGGTCGCGGCCTCGGCGGCGATCGAGGAGGCCGAACCCGGAAAGACGGTGGCCGACGCCGAAGCGACGGACGGCACGACCGACGACGCACCGACGTCCGACGACACCGCCACCGCCGAGTAGTTTTCCTTAGCCGAGCCGCTGGTGTTCGACCTTCATGCACTTGTCCTCGACCACTCGTCGACCAGCGTCCTCGGCGCGCTGGGTCGCCTCGGGGTCGCGGATGCCGAGCTGAGTCCAGATGACGCCCGCGTCGTCGCGGTCGAGCGCGTCGTCCACGATCCCGCTCACCTCGTCGCTCGGCCGGAACACGTTCACGATGTCGATCGCCTCCTCGACGTCCACGAGCGAATCGTAGGCCCGACGGTCGAGTACCTCGTCGGCGGTAGGATTGATGGGGATCACGTCGTAGCCGTGGTCGAGGAGATACCGTGGGATCTCGTGGGCGTCCTTGCCGGGCGTCGACGAGCAGCCGACGACCGCCACGGTGTCGAGGTCGAGGATCGTCGCGAGTTCGTCGTCGTCCGTGATTGGCATACCCTTCCCTACGCGCGGCGACGACAAAAAGACCCCCTACAACGCTACCGCGAGCCGCCCGACCACGAACGCGCCGCCCGCGAGGAACATCGCGTAGCTCAGCCGTTCTTGACCCGTCGTCGGGTCGGTGAAGCTGTTGACGGCGGCGATGGCCATCACGAGGTCCGCGACCGCGACGACCGCGAGGTAGGGCCAGCCGAGGGTACCCTGGAGGTAGGGCAGGGGACTCGCGAGGAGCGCGACCGCGAGGAGGAGGACGGCGACCCAGAGTGCGGGCCGCTCGCCCACTGCGATCGGGAGGGTGTTGAGCCCCTCGCGACGGTCGCCCGCGACGTCCTCGACGTCCTTGATGATCTCGCGGGCCACAGTTGAAAGCGCCGCGAGCGCGAACAGCACGACGACCGCGCTCGTGACCCGCCCGACCGCCGCCGCGCCGAACAGGAAGGTGCTTCCGCCGAGGTAGCCGACGACGACGTTGCCGACCCCCGGTAATCCCTTGAAGAACTCCGTGTACGCGACGAGCGCGACGAGATTGATCACCGCGATGGCGATGGCGAGCGGCGGGAGGGTGAGTGCGAGGACGACCGCGCCGACGAACAGGAGGAGGCTGAATCCGAGCGCCTCCCGCGAGGTGACCGCACCGCGGGGGATCGGCCGGTCGGGCTGGTTGATCCGGTCGATCTCCCGGTCGAAGTAGTCGTTGATGGTGTTGCCTGCGGCGGTGGCGAGCACGGTCGCGCCGGCCGCCGCCACGACCGCCCCCCAGGTTCCGAGCCCGCTCGCGACGAACGCACCGACGAACGTCAGCGCGCCCGCCGCGACGGCGTTGATCGGACGCGTGATCTCGACGAAGCCACGAACCCGCTCGCCGGTCATACGAGGAGTCCCGCCGGTGGCCGAATAAACCACCCGGAACGCGCCGACCGCGGGATTTAACTATGGCTCGTGGATACGGCTGGTGAGGGCGCTTAGCTCAGTTTGGACAGAGTACTTGGCTTCGGACCAAGCTGTCGCGGGTTCAAATCCTGCAGCGCCCATGATTCTGCGACGAACGGACGTGAGGAGCGAATCATGGACCGCGAGGGATTTGAATCCCGCCGGTCGCAGCGCCGAGCGAAGCGAGGTGACCGTCCGGCATCGGTTCAAATCCTGCAGCGCCCAGTTGTCCTCCGAACGACAGTGAGGAGTGGCAACTGGACCGTGAGGGATTTGGATCCCGAGAGACGCAGCCGTGAGCGAAGCGAGCAGACCGTCTCTCTCCGGTTCAAATCCTGCAGCGCCCATGATTCTGCGGGTTACTTCGGTTCACCGGACGGTGTAGGGGTACTGACGAATCGTACCAGTAGCCCGAACAGAGATTCGGACCCGTAGCGAAACGGCCCCTTCGTTGTCGTGCGTTCCACGAGTTCAAGCATTCGGGTATCGATACACCGCAGTCCACCCATCGTTTCGGCCCGTTACCCTCGTTTTCTCGCTTCGGTCTACGGGCTTCGCTCCGTGTGGAGGTGCAGCGGAACCACGCTCCGAAAGGCAGACTTTTAGCTATCGTAATAGTATCACCGATATGCCGGTCAGTGGACAAGATTGGGAGGAAGACGGAGTGAAAAGAAACTCCATCGTCGGGAAGATCTTGAGATTCTTGGAAAACGATCACCCGAGAGCGCATAGCATCAGTGACATAATGGTGGAGTTCAAGGAGAAGAACAGCGACTTTCCCGATCGGGAGTATATCGCTGTCAGAGTTGAGCTATTGTTGAACAGTGGAGATATCGAAGCTCGATATATAGAGGACGAGGACCGTTTCTACTACCGGTCTGCAGAGAGCTAGTACAACCCGTCACCTCTTGCGAGGGTATTCAGTGTGCCGTCGGAGACCGCTTACGAGGGATGCGACCGAACGCGCCCCGGGAACCGTCCCAGTTCCTCTACGCGTGACTTCGACGACCGTTTCGCCGGCGAAGGACTAAACGACTGTCGGGCGAACGGAGTTCCGTGTCGGACGAACTCACGGAAGACGTTTTGCAGGGTGTTCTCTCCCGGTGGCAGCTGTTCGCCATCGGGTTCGGGGCGATCGTGGGGTGGGGTTGGATCATCCAGATGGGCTACTGGATCGACGCGGCCGGACCAGTGGGTGCGACGCTGGCGTTCGCCGGCGGTGGCCTGCTCGTCGTGTTCGTGAGCCTCGTCTACGCGGAGCTGGTCTCGGCAATGCCGTACGCGGGCGGCGAACACCACTACAGCCTCCGGGCGTTCGGCCCGAAGGTCTCGTTCGCGTGTAGCTGGGGGCTGCTCCTCGGCTACGTCGGGGTCGTCGCCTTCCAATCGATCGCCCTCGGCGTCGCGGTCTCGTATCTGATCCCGGACTTTCGGATGTTCGAACTCTGGACGATCCTCGGTCAGCCGGTCTACGGGAGCGTGGTCGCGGTCGGACTGCTCGGGGTCGTCGGCGTCACCGCCCTCAACTACCGAGGCGTCCGGCCGACCGCCCAGCTCCAGCTCGTGCTCGCGGCGGTCGTCGCGTTCGCCGGACTGGTGCTCGTCACCGGCTCGCTCACGATCGCGCCACAGGTCTCGAACCCGCCCTTCGCGGGCGTCGGCCTCGCCGGGGCCTCGGTCGTGGCGATCCAGGTCCCGGGGCTGTTCGTCGGCTTCGACGTGATCCCACAGGCCGCCGAGGAGGCCGACACCTCGCCACGCTCGCTCGCCATCGTAGTGTTGCTCACGGTGGTCACGGTCGGCGTGTTCTACATCGTCAGCATCTGGTCGGCGGGGCAGGTCCTCCCGGCGGCCGTGCTCGGCGAGAGTCCGGTCCCCGCGGCCGCCGCGATGACCGCGGTGTTCGACAACCCGCTCGCCGGGAAGCTCATGACGCTCGCGGGCATCGCCGCCCTCCTGACGAGCTGGAGCGCGTTCCTGATCGGTGCGAGCCGAGTGATCTTCGCGATGGCCGACTCGGGGATGCTCCCCACCTCGCTCGCGACTATCCACCCGGAGTACAACACCCCGTCGCGTGCGGTGCTCCTCATCGGCGGGGTCACCGCGCTCGCGCCGTGGCTCGGGTCCCAGATGATCTCCTCGATCATCAATGCCAACTCGCTCGGGATCGTCTTCGCGTGGATCCTCGTTAGCGCCTCCTTCCTCTACTTGCGCTACGACGAGCCCGAGATGGACCGACCGTTCGAGCTCCCCGCCGGTTACCTGTTCGGCGGTCTCGCGCTGGTCGGGTCGGTCGCCTTCTTCGCGCTCTACCTCCCCGGTGCACCCTCCGCGCTGGTCTGGCCGAAGGACTGGGCGATCGTGCTGGTCTGGGCGATCTTCGGGCTCGTCCTCTACTCGATCTCGCGCGCCTCGACCGACGCGACCGTTCGCGAGGGGACCAACTGACCGGCGGCGAAATCGGGAATCGCGTCAGCGCTCCTCGACGTGGCGCACCTCGACGGCGATCCCGCGCGTGCTCTCGGCCATCTCGGGGCCGTTCATCTCGGCGCGCCCGACCGCGAACGCCTTCGGGCCCGAGACCACCACCTCGTCGCCGACGCGAATCGCGTCACTGGCGTCGACGATCCCTGGCGCGAGCACGCTGCCGTGCGGGACGAAGCCGTCGATCTCGACGGTTCGCGTCTCGACCTCGCTCTCGACCCAGCGACGGCCACCGGCGAGCGTGAGCGCGAGCACGCCGTACTGAGGAACCATCGTGGCGAGGTGGTCGTCCTCGCTGACGCGGAGTTTCGGGTAGCGGCCTTCGGTGGTTATCTCACCAAAGAGCGCGTCGCCCGCCCCCGCGCCGAACTGGTAGTCCGCGAGCGCGCGCACGGTGTTGTGCTCGCGTTCGCGCTTGCCGAACTTGGGCTCGCCCTCTAACGTGCTCGCGAGGTTCGCGAGCGAGTCGGCCGTCGTGGGGTGGGCCTCGACGGTGTACTCGAACTCGATGTCCAGCGAGTCCTCGACTTTCTCGGTGATCTGACGGTAGTCGTCGGGGACGTGGGCGATGACGCGGGGATAGTCGTTGCGAGCGAGGTAGGCTTCGAGCACCGAGGCGACGAACTCGACCTCGCCGGCGGTCCACTCACCCGTGACCACCGAGTCGTAGTGCTGGGCGGGATAGGTGGTTTCGAGCTCCTGGGGCACCACCCCGATGGGCGAAGTCATCGAGACGGTGTGAGCACGGAACCCGGTCGCGTCGTGGAACTGACCGTGGCTCTGGGATTCGCTGTAGGGTTTCGTCGCCGAACACGGCACGAGAACGAGGGGGTTCGAGAAGCGATTCTCGTAGCGGGTCGTCACCCGGTCGGCGAAGCGCTGGATCTCGACCCGCCGGAGGCTCTCCTCCGAGGCCGCCAGCAGGTCGGCACGACGGATCACCGGCGTCCGTTCCTCGAGGTAGGCGTACTGCTGGTCGAGCCGTCTGAACGCGGCGGTGAGCCACGCCGCGTGGCGCGCCTGGCCTTCCAGATAGTCCCGGAGCCGCCCGCGGCGGATCCGCTCGCGGACCACCCCGAGTTCGGCCCGGAGCGCGTTGACGTTGTGCGCGGCGCAGTCGGCCCGGTCGAACTCGTCCCTCGGTCCCCGACACGCCGGGCACGCACACGGGAGTTCGGTGAGGTCTTCGAGGAAGTGCTCGCCCTCGCGGGTGAGGTACTTCCCCTGCCTTCCCTTCACCTCCGCGCGCGTAGTGTCGAGGAGGTCGACACCGGCGTAGGCCAGCAGCGCGGCGTTCGCGGGCGTCGCCACCCCCGAGCAGTAGAGCGCCGTGTCGGCGGGGGTCGCGTCCTTCACCGCGAGGATCCCCTCGACGAACGCGCGCGCGTGGCCGACGAGACCCGGCGCGTCCGAGAGGACGTAGGCGTCGGTGCCGCGGTCGCTCGCGGTCGTCGTCGAGACCACCGCGGCGCTCGGGCCGTCGACGTCGGTCGGGTCCGTATCGAAGGCCGTCTCGACCTCCTCGGGGGTGCCAGCCGGTGCCGCCCGGTGGGGGAGCACCGTGAGCTCGCCTGGGTCGCCTTCGGGGGCGTCGCGCTCCGTCGACCAGAGGCTCCCCGCATCCGCCACGACCTCGTCACAGAGCGCGGGCGTCGTCAGCGGCTCGGTGAGCCGGAGTTCGCCGATCCGGGCCGCACCGTCGCGCTCGTGAACCTCGAAGAAGGTAGTCATAATTCCGTCTCACCTTCCGCGTCGTATTCGTCCGTCGATCCCAGCCGCTCGACCGCGACGCGGTCCGGAACCCGTGAGAGCGCGCGTGCCGGCCAGCCGTGGTGGGCGAGCGTGAACTCGACCGCCGGATTCGCCGCGACGAGTTTCGCGACTCCGCGGGCCGCTTGCTCGTAGGCCGCGTCGTCGAGCCGGTCGGGGACCTCGGCGGTGAGCGGGTAGCTCTCCGAGAGCGCGCGGGGGAATGGGCCGAACGGCGGCACCACCCGCCAGGAGTCGTCGAACGCGTCGTTCTCGTCACCCTCGGTCAGTAAGACTGATCCCTCGACTGAGAGCCGCGAAAGGCGGTCGTGGTGGCGGCGAACTTCGGGCCGGCGGGCGCTCTCGCCCGAGAGGTAGAAGAAGGCGTCCTTCGAGGCCGGATCGGACGCTTCGAGCTGGTCGGCGTGGTCGAGCAGCGCGCGGTAGCCGTCGAGCATCGCGGGGTGGCCACGCGCGCGGGTCTCGACGAGTTCGAGGAGGTTCCCGCGGCGGATCGCCTGCTTGATCCGCCGGAGTTCGCCGAAGCTCACGTGGAGGTTGTGCTCGGCGAGGCGGGTCTCGCGTTCGTCGTCGCCCAGTTCCTTGATCTCGTCGGCAGTGTGTTCGACGCAGACCGGGCACTCACACGGGAGGTAGTCGAGGTCCGCGAGGCGCTCGGTGCCCCGCACAGTCAGGTAGCGGTCGTCGCGGGCGTAGAGCGCGTAGGCCGCCGAATCGAAGAGGTCACAGCCGAGCGCGACCGCGAGCGCGAACATCATCGGGTGGCCCGCGCCGAAGAGGTGGACGGGGGAGTCCGCACCGAGCCCGCGCTTCGCGGCCGCCACCACGTCCACCATGTCGTCGTACCGGTAGCCGTTCAGGAGGGGGACCACGGCTCCCACCGGAAACAGGTCGAGACCGGTCGCGACGGCGTCGCGACCCGCCGCCTCACGGAGGTCCGGATAGGTGGAGCCCTGGACGGGCGCGTTGACCAGCATCTCGCCGGTGTCGACTTCGCCAACGGATTCGAGCCGCGACTGGGTCGTCGCGAGGTCGGCCTCGGCGCGCTCGCGGTCGGCGTCGGGCGGCGTCGGGAGGTCCACCGGGGTTCCGATGTCTGATCCGATCCGGTGCTGGAAGTCGAGGATCTCGGTGCTCGTGGTGTCTATCTCGCCGTATTCGGCCAACTGAAACGAGCCCGAATCGGTCATGATCGCGCCGGAAAAATCGAGGAGTTCGTGGAGCCCGACGTCGAGGGCGGCCTCGCGGAGGTCGTCGTTCTTCGAAATGATATAGCCGTTAGTGATACATATCTCCGCGCCGAACTCGGTTTCGAGTCGTTTGGGGGAGACGGTCTGGAGGTTGGGGTTGATGACCGGCATCAGCGCGGGCGTCTCGACGGTTGTATCCGACCGAGGAACCCGGAGTTCGCCGATTCGCCCCCCGACGTCGGTGCGTCGGAGTTCGAAAACGTCGTTCATGCCCGGGTTCGACCGCCGCGCGGTCTAAGGCTACCGCTCTGGTTCGTCGAACCGGTCGTGGTAGAGCAAACAGAGCGCGCTCCGGCCGTCCCGGAGGTCGTCGGTCGCGAGCGCCGACAGCAGGTCGTCGTAGTCGGCGGTCTCGACCCGGATCGACTCGTCGTCGTCGAGGTTCCGCTCGCCCGTCGGTCGACAGTCGTGGGCGACGAAGTGGTGGTGGACGGAGTTCGCGAGCCCGTTCAGCGGTTCGACGGTGGTGAGCCGTTCAACGCGCTCGGCGACGTGACCCGTCTCCTCTTCGAGTTCGCGTTGCGCCGCGACCGCGGGGTCCTCACCGGGTTCGATGGTGCCCGCCGGCAGGCCGCGATTGGTTCGTCCGACCGCCTGCCGCCACTCCTCGATGACGACGACCTCGCCGTCCGGTGTGAACGCTAGCACGACGACGGCTTCGGGTTCGTGGACGGTGTCGAACCCTGTCTCGGTGCCGTCCGGCAGCCGGACCGACTCGTGGACGACCTCGAACGCCTGGCAATCGTAGGCCGTCTCGGTGCTCAACGTCTCCCACGCCTGCGGATCGCCGTCCTCGTCGCTCATACGTCCTCTTCGAGGAACTCGCACAAGAGCTCGTTCACCCGGTCCGGCGCGTCGTTCTGGACCCAGTGGCTCGCGTCCGGGAGGTGCTCGACGCGGAGGTTCGAGACCCAGCGGTCGAGCCCGCGCGTCAGACCGACCCCGAGCGCGGCGTCGCGGTCGCCCCAGACGAGCAGTGTCGGCACATCCGTTCGCGTGGTCCGGTCGGGCGGGCCGAGCCGGCCGAGACGACGGCGAAGCCGCGTCCGGACGAGCGCGCGGTAGTAGTCGAGCGCCGCCCGGAGCGCCCCCGGTCGGGCTATCGCGCGGCGATACCGCTCGATGTCGCCCGCCGAGAACGCCTCGGGATTCGTCGGCCCATTTTCGAGGAGCCGCCGGAGCCAGCCGTACTCCCCTCGTTCGAGGAAGAACTCGGGAAGCTTGGGGATCTGGAAGGCCCCGGCGTACCACGAGCGCCGGACCTGTCGCGGCGAGCGGAGTTCGCGCGCGAGGGCATCGAGGTGCGGCGCGTTGCAGACGGCGAGCCGGTCGAGAACGTCGGGATGGCGATGGGCGAGTTCCCAGGCCACGACACCGCCCCAGTCGTGCCCGACCACCGTGGCGCGCTCGTGCTCCGTACCCCGGATCAGTTCGACCACGTCCCGCGTGAGGTGAGTCAGGCGATACGGCTCGATGCTGGGTGGTTTCGACGAGCGGTTGTAGCCCCGCATGTCGGGCGCGAGGACGTGATAGCCCGCGGCGGCGAGGTGGTCGATCTGGTGTCGCCAAGCGTACCAGAACTCCGGGAAGCCGTGGAGGAGGACGACGAGCGGGTCCGTGGGGTCGCCCGCCTCGACGTAGTGGAGGACGACCTCCGAGAGGTGGGCGTAGCCGTGCGTTTCGTCCATACGGGAACCAGTGATGGGCGGTCGATAAACGATCTGTTGCGATACGAAATAGGATCAAGACAAGATTCGAAGGACGACCCAGGCGGAGAGATAGCCGGCAGCGACGCCGATGCCGACCACGAGACCGACGACGGCGAAGGCGGCGACGGCGAAGGCGAATCCGATGGCTAACCCCAGAACGATGAAATACGTCACGACCACGACGAGCGAGGCGGGACCGAGCGAGGTTCCGGTTCGAAGGGGGAAGACCGCGACCCAGACCGCTCCGACGAGATAGCAGCCGAACGCCGTCAGCAGTGGGACGGCGAGGACACCACCGACGACCTTCAGATCGTCCGTTCGGGACGAGAGACCCCACCGACGCAGGAGGACGACCGCGAAGAAGACCGCGAGAAACGAGGGGACGGTCAGTGTTTCGAGGTGGTAGATCGGTGTCTCGCCGATGACTTTGTAGAGCGGAACGAGTGCGGGCGAAGCGACATTGTATTCGTCGGTGAAGAACGGAACGACGACGTATCTGAGAAGTCCGACGAGAGAGGTCGTCAACCCACCAAGGATGCCGAGCGCCACGCTGCGATCCATCGGAATCGAACGGCTCGGAAACATATTATTGGCTTTGTTTTCCCTGTTATCTTATGTATATCCGTCTGTGAGGCCGATCAGGGGATGCAGCCGAGGGAGGACAGTCGGGGCACCAGATAGGACAACGAAGAGTCAGTAGCATCCACAGAACCAGCTAAACCAAGCCTAGGTACTGATATCGCCGATACCCATAGAGAAGCAGAATTGGGGTAAACAGAGCGCCAAAAGCATACAGAAAACTTGGGTTCCATTCGGATTCGGAGCCTCGAATGGCTCGAATATCGAGTATCCAGCAGGCTGCCATAGCAAACACGATGACGATGTTCAGGCCGAGGAGGAGAAACGAGGTGTCAGGTGGACTCTGGGTCAAATACAGTACAAGCAGAACGACGATGCCGATGGTAGCATACCACCAATGAGAGTCAACTGAAATCCGGCTACGGGACATAGACTATTCTCATTTGCTCGACTAATAAACTTCGTCGCAATGCGGTTCAAACGTTTCGTAGACGCCCGTTCATTTGAGTAAGTGACTCTCTTCAATGGTGATGCCAGATCGCGCTGGTTGATTGGTGAAAGAGCCGCTGCTGTCTGTTGATTTACGAGCAATAAGGAAGTTGATGGGTCGGGGCGGGTTTCACGAAGCTACTTAATAGTTTGTATGCCAGCAATCAGAGCCTGCTACAAACGTCTTATAAGCTCGAAGCCCTTATATGTATTGAAGGCCGCACACCCCTTCAGCATCGAAAAAACCACCACACAGCGAGCGATTCGCAAGAGATCCAATATGAAAGATCTTCAACCAAAGGTGGTACAAGAAGGGTGCACAGAATACGTCGAAAGTCGCAAAGATGAGCTTGCGCCAAGTAGCGAAAGAAACATTAAAAGCCGTCTCAGGAAGGTGGTTGCATGGGCCGATGAGCAGGGTATCGATACCCTTGATAAAATCGGTCGGAAAGACTTGTTTGACCCTGAGGGCCACGAAGATATAGCGGGATACCTGAAAGACGAAGGTCTCGCTAAATCGACACGGAACAATCATCTCTGCACAGTGAGGGGTTTCCTCCGATGGGGTGAGCGTGCTGGATACGTCCAGATGGGTTCATCGGGGATTATCAAACCCCCGAAGCTCAAGGACAACGAGGGTGTGAGAGACACATTCATCGAGGCCGAGCGCGCCAAAGAGATACGGAAACATCTTCGAAAATACAAGCATGCTACTGCTGAGCATGCCCTATATTCACTTCTGTGGAGGACAGGAATGCGGATAGGGGCGGCTCACTCCCTCGACTTGAGCGACTGGTATCCTCGTGATAGGTACGTGTTAATCGAGCATCGACCCAATCAGGGAACCACTCTCAAGAACGGGAAGGGAGGTGAGAGGACCATCCGTATCTTCGATGATAACTTGGCCGATGCTCTTGATGAGTACATAGCCGTCAATCGCCCTGATGTGACAGACGATCATGGGAGGGAGCCGTTGTTTGCGACCAAACATGGTAGAATGCATGGTAGCACCTTACAATCGAAAGTATATGGTGTGACGTCATGCCGATATGTGGGTGATTGTTCCGAAGGAGATGCGTGCCCTGCATATAATATTGAGCATGCCAGCAAGTGTGAGTTGTCAGTCTCGCCTCATGCTATGCGTCGATCAGCAGTGACTCACCAACTCAACCAAGACGTGGAGCAGAGTGTCTTGTCAGGGAGAGTTGATATGAGTACCGACACTATGGATAAGCACTATGACGAGCGCCGTCATACCAAAAAGATGAATCAGCGTGCCGAAGGACTCAGCGGATTGATGAACGACTGAATTGTCCGAGAGCGCCTGAGATTGGCTTGAGATTGCCGCTGTAATTTTGCGAGTGGTTCTTATCGTATTTTGGCAGAACGTCTTACAAGCCAATCTGAGCCGTTTGGTGGGGAATCGTATTATCGAGCGAGTCCCCCCCACAGTCCTACTCTGACAGAAGCAGGGCAGCCGTAGAAGGCCTAAGGCTGGATTCTATGCGGTTCTGAGGGGGGTTCATGAGGTGATATGCCACTCAGCGTATATAGTGATCCTTGAAGTCGAGCGGCCTGCTCACAGGCTCTATCCCTCGATCAACTTTTCGGACCTCCCGTCTTACCAACAATATTCTTCGATAAGTTGGAAGCTGGATTCCTCAAGTGTCGTTGTCGATACTCTCAGATGGGTCTAATTGTCAGATTTGCAGGAGCCATCTCTACCCAAATTGATTATATGCCAACAGCAAGTTCGTATCATATGACTATAACCGGAATAGTGTTCTATCTACTCTCAGCAATAGCGCTGATACTACTCATACGAGCTATCAACACGTACATAAGATGGATTGCTAACAGGTAGCGCATTACCCTGCCAGAATCTGAGTTGTGAAAATTTTTGAGACAGGGCGGTTCTCTGGCGCTGTAACTCTTGTAACATGTGTAACCACTTGCTCGGATGAGATTTTAGACCGAGATTCGCTATCGGGGTGGCCCGATAGGATTCAGTGAACAACCGTTATAGTTTAAAAACATCTGGTACTTCTCGCGCTCGACTGAGATTTGTTGCTCACCTGAAAGGAGCGTGATTCTCGACAGATTCGCGGTAAACGCCTTGTATCACAAAGCGGGTATTGCTCGGAACATCGACCCTCTGAGAAGGTTGAATACCCCGCTTGAGCGATTCCATGAACATCAGTCGGCCCAATCCAAGGGACTAAATGCGCGGATTGTCTACAAAGCGTGTATGGTTCGAAGCATCGATGATTCTGGTTCGCAGGTGAAAGTGTGGTTAGACTATCCCGATGATGTGGATCTCCTCGCAGGCGAGGCCCGAGAAGCTGATTGGAAGCGGAGAATTGCCGTTCTTCTCATGGGAAAAGTAGGGCTTCGCGCGAGTGGTGTGCAATCCGCTAAGCCTGCTGGCCTCAGCTACAATGAGGAAGGCGATTATTGGGAAATTCAAGTCAGGGGTAAGAACACCAAAGGCGGTGAGAAAACCACTCGCCAAAGTTATGTCCCTACCTCAGTCAAGAGAGAGCTTGATAACTTCGCCACAGAGCGTGACATTCGTCCCTCAGAGCCTTACGTCAATGTTTCCATAGATAGCATTCGCCGATGGGTGCGCGAAGCAGCGGGCAATCTGACGGATTCTGATGAACGCTGGCAACACGTTTCAAGTCACGATCTCCGACGAGCATGGGCTAATCATCATCTTGTAGAGAAGGAGGTTTCCGTTCGAGTCATGATGGCAATTGGTGGTTGGTCCTCCTACGATGCGATTGAGCCATATCTGACGCAACCATCGAGCGAGAAAATCGGTAATGAATTGAACGCGCTTCATTGAAGAAGAAGTTTCATCGACAAAGTATATTGAAGAAGATAATTCTTTAAAGCTAACTATTGTTGAATTGCACGATTCGTAACATTTAAATAGTCACAGACCGTAATACTTATATAGAGTAATCGAACATCGCTTCACCCTTCGCTATCTCTTTGAAGGGGAAACAGGTAGAAGAACCGAATTACCCTTGCTGGGGAGCAGGACTAACTTCGAGTGAATATAGGTGCCGATCCTACTTAAGCTTTTCGGTGATTTCTCTCCTTGTGGGAACCGTTGCTCATGAAGGAAACTGAGTAAATCGCAAACAAATCGCAACACGGCGGCCGTATCGCAACTACAATTAGAGAAGCTTCAAGTCCTCGCAATAGAGGCGGGCAAGTACCTCGGCTCAAGTGTTGGCGACCCTCTCCCGATCACTGAGCTAAAGCTTCAAGCAGAGGCGAATGGTTATTCATCGGCAGAGGTGTCGGCTATGCTTCGAGCAGAGGGCATAGCAGGCGCTCAGACTGTCCCTGTTCCGAGACAGGGGAATCTACTCGGAGAATTGTGGGCGACGGACTCGAAGCAATCTGAGGCGACTGAGAGCAAATCAGAGGATGGGGAGGGAGGGGATGGTACTCTACAGAGGTTCCGTGACTGGTTACAGGGGCGCGAAGAATCCGACCAAAGCCATGCTTACACTCGAAAGAGGGCTAATCGCTGGTTCGCCAAAGCGAAGGACATTGATAGAAGCTACATTCACGACTTTGAGGAGTTTTCGACTGTCCTTATCACATACTGTCGAGGGGTTCCGAAAGAGGGCGAGTCGATAGCTGAGCATGCTCAGAGGTTCCTCCCTCGGAAGATTAATCGGCGGCGGCGAGCTTGCCTGAAAGAAGCAGCGGGCTTCGAGGAATACTCAGGGTTATCGGTCCTCGCCCCAAAATCGCCGGTTAGAGTACCGTATGCTTCCGCCCCATTTACTCATCAACACGATTTCATATGGACTCAGGGCCATATCTCAAAGGATGCTTTCTCCCCCTTGAAGCAGTACGACGAGTGGGATATTCACGTCTCAGTCGAACATCACGCTTCCGATGAAGTAGCGACACCGACTCATGTTCTCGAAAGAGGCGGTGGCATGGATGCCGAGAGAGGCGCAACCACGGCCTTGACGCAAGAATTGGGGGCAAACCTCCCTCTCCTAACCTGTCGCTTCGACGCAAGAGGCGCGCCTCAGTATGTCGAGAGGTGGGCGGCAGCCCTTCGAGCAGGGACGGATGACTCATTCGAGACAGGCGGGATCTCACGCTTCCAGCAGCTCGGGGGATTCGCGGATCGAGCTGATAGATGGAAAGCCCGCCGCGCCTTGTCGGAGGGAGTAGGCCGCGCCCTGCGCCTCTCATCGGAGCTTGAGTACCATCCTCTCTCTCCCCATCAACCCGAACCTGCTGATATTCCACAAGAATCGTCGGAACCCTCGTTCGACTTATCGGAATCTCCGCCGTCACGCTGCTCGCCCATTGAAGCAGAGTCGGAGTTCACCTTTTCGGAAGGCAGAGTACCATACTCTGTCGCCCCATCAGAAGACAGCGGCCCCTCATTCAATCTAAGACACTTTCCGCGACTCGGGAGAGGTGGGACAGTTGCCTAACACGCTAATCGATTGACGAAACAGCATCTTCGGACTGCTTGATACTTCCACCATCTTCTAACTCGTGGAATGCCATCCTCGCAGTTGACTCGTCGATTCCTACTGTCCTTGCTCGCTCAAACACAGATTCCTTCTGAACCTCATCAGATTCACCATTAGAAAGGTCATTAATTATCCATAGAAGATCGTCCATGATTTTTTCGTCAGTAAGCCATGTGTATTCTACATCAGAGGGAATCTCGATATATTCACTACCCAATAAGTTGATTCTTGAACGAATTTCTTCTTCACTCAACCCGAAATGACCAATTTTATATCGTGAAATTTTTCCTCTTTCCACAAATAACTCTATTACATCTTCGTTTCCATGATTTCTGATGACAACAAATGAATGCCGATCATTCGATTCACCATACCCGACAATTCGTCTATTAAGATCTGTATAAAGTGAAAGATCTGTTTCCTCACCGTAATTTGTAGCTTTAGCTCTTAGAGTTGTTTCTGGAGGTCCAAATGCGCGGAGAAATGCCGATGAATTTATTTTCATGATAACTCGTATGATATCACACATCGTCAATATCGCATTGTAATAGTGAGCATTTGCGTACCTTAGTTGACCATGTGCGGCTCGATTACGCAAATTCATTCCTTCTCGGCTCGTGTAACGCCATCGAAGATAAGTAGAATAATCTTCGTCGAAATAGTCATCCATACGGAAGAGTCCGCCAAGATTTTGTTGTTGAGTACCATGTTCCATATTCGTGTAGGCAGTCCGATCCACAGCCCCCAGAGAGTCCACAATAGCACCTTCTATATGTGGTAATGCCACGAACAAAGACTGGATGTAGTTCCCATCAAATAGGTCGCACAATGCTTCTGTCAGAAAAGCTTCTTTATCTGAAGATAGCGAATTGCTAACTCGAAGCATTACTATGAAATCTCGAATAGTTAGATGGCCTTCTTTTATTAGCTGATAAAAAGCACTGGCCGCAGGATCCATCAGGCTGAGCGCCTTTCTTCCGTAATTATTTGGTATATCTTCTGTATTATCCATTGGATTCGTAGAAAGAGTGTTGTATTCTGGAGATATTATTTTTCTTGATATCATATTTTGCAAGACAAATTGTTCGCTGTTTAGTCGCATTCTGGTCACATCTGGGATCAATGCTTCAGAAACAATTATGTGGTATAAGGCACAGGTAGAGTTATATTTGTACTTTAAATTCTTGAAGCTTTCTACAATAAAATCTCTATTTCTATCCATTTCATCATAGATGTCTTCCATGATATCCCCATCATACTCGACGTTAGGAAGATTCTCCAGATCCATTTCGACCATTTCTTCTTCAGTACCCTTCTTCCGTGCTTCCAAAGCTTCTTTTTTCCATCGCTCTTCCTGTTCTTCACCCATATACTGACCAAATTCATTGATACCACTCCGAAGAACATCTGCTTTTATCAAAGAACTCCGTTCTTCTTGCCAATCTGCCTCTTTCCGGTATGTGTCAATCAGATCAGATTCTATGGACTTTGTGTCTTCTCCGTAGTTGATCTTCAAAGAATGAAGTTTCCGAAGGTACGATCTTTCTGTATCAAAATCATTTGACGAACGGGAATCTTCAATTCCATCTTCGACAAGCCTCACCCACTCGTCTTTTCGCTCATCACTAACGTCGCCTAAGTTACCTCGGATTAGATCGATGATGCGTATAACCCTACTTGAACTGACGTTCTTGCGATTGTCGAGCAAATATGATAATGTATCCTTCACTTCTTCATCCGCGTCATGACCACTCATTCCATATTTAAGATTTATCGTCAGATAATGGTATTCTGCGACTATGTTGTACCACTCGTCACTGAGAGCTTGGTCAATTCCATCTTGAAGTAGTGGCAAGACATCTTGTACAGCTTGAAATTCTCCATCAATACGCCACTTTCTAACGAGATTATATATTTCAAAAATATTGATATTATCATCTATCTGGGCGATTTCTTCGTCAATATCCTCATTTATTTCTTCACCCTGCTCTAATTCGCTGAATATTCGATCCAATTCCAAAGCGAGATGAAAGTCTTTTTCAGGATTATTTCTTGCGTTGTCTAATGAATGTTGAAGTCGCCCCATGTTTGGTTAAGTATTAGTCTTTGACAATTTATAACCTGCGGATTGTGGTACAAACTGACACAACACATGTGGGTGTAGGTCTCCTCCAATTGGTTTTCTTAGCCTGCTGGACAATGCTTTTGCCAACACAGAGCATACTTGTGGATGAATCGTCCGCAGTATGGTGGTTTGACCTCAACCCATGAAGGAACTTGCCAGAATCAATCGGCCAAAGTGCTTCCGCACTTATATGGACAGCAGAGCCGTCCTGTCCTTAGTTACCGGCTTTGTTTCGAGTGGGCCGGGGCGGATTTGAACCGCCGACTTCCTCCGTGTGAAGGAGGTATCATAACCAGCCTAGATCACCGACCCTTCACCCGCCCTTTCCGACCGCGAATCATAAGCGTTGTCTTCAGTAGTCGGGCGCTTCCTCGCTCACCCCGTCGCGTTGGTTCACGACGCGCGCGAGGGTGAACAGGAGGTCCGAGAGTCGGTTGAGGTAGACCAACGCGTGCTCGTTGACGGGTTCCTCCTCGGCGAGCGCGACCGCGCGGCGTTCGGCCCGCCGGCAGACCGCCCGGGCGTGGTGGAGTCGCGCGCCGTTGTCCCCGCCGCCGGGGAGGATGAACGACCGGAGCGGTTCGAGTTCGTCGTCGTAGGCGTCCATCCAGGTCTCCAGCGCCTCGACCCGGTCCCCGTCCATCTGTGGGTCGTCGTCGTCGGGGTCGGGGTTCGCGAAGTCGGCCTGGACGACGTGGAGGTGGTTCTGGACCGCGCGAAGGTGGTCGTCGACGTCCTCGTAACCCGTCGGGCGCACCCGCCCGACGAGGGCGTTCACCTCGTCCACGGTGCCGTAGCTCTCGATCCGGGGGCTCGTCTTCGGGACGCGGTCCATGGTTCGGAGGTCGGTCAGCCCCTCGTCGCCACGACCCGTATAGATCGGCATACCCCACCCACGGTCGACGACGACTTATATCTCGGCCGACCCCAGCGGGTGACGGCCGGACTTGATTGCTACCGTATCCACGATGGTTTTATTATGAAGAACAGTGGAGGTTCGGTGGGGAGTGAGGCTGATCCAGTCACCCGGTCCGTGTTGCTCACTTCCCGTCGTTCGTTGTCCCGCTCGAAAAGAGGCGTACTCGGCCGACCGAGACCGTTCGATTACTCGATGGAGACGTCGTCGTCCACCGGGTCGTCGAACGGCGCGTCGTCGACGTCGTTCCCGCCGACCCGCCGTCGACCGGCGAACACGGCGTACACGACCGCGGCCAGTGCCCCGAGGAGGGCGGCACGGATGCCGACGCGCCGACCCGTTCGTTTCGCGCTCGCCACCCGGTGGCTCAACATGATCGAGCGCGACGTCTCGACCGTGGCGACGACCTGGCGACCGTCCTCGGTTTCGGTGGTTTCGATATCCGTGATGGTCTCGCCCTTCCGACCGTCGATCTCGAAGTCGGGTGCCAGCTTCTCGACCGCCTTCTCGAAGGCGATCGCTCGCGGTCCCTCCTCCGATTCTCCTTCGGATTCCTCGGCGACCGGCTCGTCGTGCTCGCTCTCGCCCGTCTCGACGTCGATCGTGACCGGATCGGTCTCGTCCGCCGTCTCAGATGAGTCCGTCATGACACCACAGTTGTCCCCCGCCAACTACTAAAGATTTCGCCGGCACGTGCCGAGGATCACGTACTTTCACGCACATCACGGCATCTCAAGCCGTTATTATCTGGTAGTACCATCAAAGTATATGTGGATCGACCACGAGGTGCGCGTATGGCGTTCAGCGACGACCTCCTCGACTCGCATGCGGCGCTCTGGGACGCACAGAAGGCCCACCCGTTCGTGGTCGAACTCGCCGAGGGGAGCCTCGACGAGGCCGCTTTCCGACACTGGGTCGAGCAGGACTACCGGTACCTCCTCGACTACGCCCGTACGTTCGCCATCGCGGGTGTCCGGGCCCGCGACGAGACGACGATGACCCGACTGCTCGGGATCGCACACACCACCCTCGCGACCGAACTCGACCTCCATCGGGAGTTCGCCGCCGACTACGGACTCACTCCCGGTGACCTCGAAACGGTCGAGAAGACGCCGACCTGCGTCGCGTACACGAACTACCTCCTCCGAGTCGCCCACCAGGGCTCGTTCGCCGAGATCAGCGCGGCGGTCTACCCCTGCGGCCAGGGCTACCTCGATATCGCCGACCACATGGCCACGATCGCGACCGACGACCACCGCTACACGCCCTTCATCGAGAAGTACACGAGCGACGAGTTCCGCGAGACGGTCGCGTGGATGCGGGCGTTCGTGGACGAGTGTGCCGAGGAGTACCCGAGCGAACGCGACGCGATGCGGGCGGCGTTCGAGCGGAGCGCCCGGCTCGAAGCCGCCTTCTGGGAGATGGCCTACACCCAGGAATCCTGGCCGATGTGAGTTAGGAGCGCTCTCGACCGTGGTTCGGGTCGGTGACCAGTGAGCCGCGACGAGGGCCCGAAGCCGCCGGAACCGTCATGCTTCGGTACCGCGAACCCACCCCCATGTCGTTCTACGACCGGGTCGCCGACCTCCCGCTGTCGGTCGAGGAGAGTTCGTTCGAGCGCCGCGAGCGCGAGACGTCGAGCGGGTTCGCCCGCGCGACGACGGTGTTCTCGCTCGCCGGCGACGGTCACGTGGGTCGCGGCGAGGACGTGACCTACGAGACCGACGAACACGACGCGCTGGCCGAGGCCAACCCTACCTGGAACCTCGCCGGCGAGTACACGCTGGACTCGTTCTCGGACGCGCTCGACGAGCGCGACCTGTTCGTCGGTCGCGAGCCCGAGCGGGCGGACTTCCAGTACTACCGCCGGTGGGGGCTCGAAAGCGCCGCGCTCGACCTGGCGCTCCGCCAGGCCGAAACGGACCTCGGGAGCGTACTCGACCGGCGGTACAACCCCGTCCGATTCGTCATCAGCACCCGACTCGGCGAGCCACCGACCACCGAGCGCGTCGAACGGTGGCTCGAGATCCAGCCCGACGCGGAGTTCAAACTCGACCCGACACCGGACTGGACCGACGACCTGATCGAGAGCCTCGCGGCCACCGGCGCGGTCCGCATCCTCGACCTGAAAGGCGACTACGAGGGGACGGCGGTGGACAACCCGGTCGACCGCGAGAACTACCGGCGCGTGCTCGACGGCTTCCCCGAGGGGGTGATCGAGGATCCGCGACTCACCGAGGAGACCCGCGATCTCTTCGACGGCGAGGAGGGCAGGGTGAGCTGGGACCACCCGATCACGGGTGTGGCGTCCATCGAATCGCTGCCGTTCGAGCCGCGCTGGCTCAACATCAAACCGTCCCGGTTCGGCACCGTCGAGTCGCTGCTCGACAGCATCGAGTACGCCCTCGAACGCGACATCCAGTGCTACGGCGGCGGCCAGTTCGAGCTCGACGTGGGCCGCGAGCACATCCAAACGATGGCGTCGCTGTTCTACCCCGACGGCCCGAACGACGTCGCGCCCGGCGGTTACAACGCGCCGGAACCGCAGACGGGGCTGCCCGAGAGCCCGCTCGTCGCGCCCGCCGCACCCGCGGGGCTCGGGTTCGTCGACGAGGACGAGCCCTGACACCGGACCCGTTCGGCGCGTTCGAGCGGGTCGTTTATGAGGCGGAGCGGAGCAGATCCGACATCGAATGGCGAGACCGATCCTGAAGTGGGCCGGCGGGAAGCGGCAGCTCCTCGATGCGATCTACGACCGGTTCCCGCGGAGCTACGACCGCTACCACGAGCCGTTCCTCGGCGGTGGCGCGCTCTTCTTCGACCTCACGCCCGAGGGCGGGACGGTCAACGACACCAACCCCCGGCTCGTCAACTTCTATCGGCAGGTCCGGGATAGTCCGGACGGGCTCGTCGCACGCCTCGAATCGTTCGACGACCCGGAGGCCGACCCCGTCCCGGACGAACCGTTCGCGGACACTGATCGAAAGGGAAAGCCGATCGAGAACTACTACTACCAGAAACGCGCGCAGTTCAACTGCCGGCCGGCGGGCGAGGCGTTCGACCCGCTGGAAGAGGCCGCCCTGCTGTGTTATCTCAACCGAACGGGCTACAACGGGCTCTACCGGGAGAACCGTAGTGGGAGGTTCAACGTCCCGATCGGGCGATACGCCAACCCCGACTGGGTCCGGCGCGAGGCGATCCACGCGGCGAGTCGCGTGCTCGCCGACACCGAGGTTCGAAACGAGGACTTCGAGTACGTGCTCGACGCGGCCGAGCCGGGCGATCTAGTCTACTTCGATCCCCCCTACGAACCGATGAGCCCGACCGCGTCGTTCACCGACTACAGCGCGAGCGGGTTCGGGCAGGACGGCCAGGACCGACTCCTCGACACCGCGGCGGCGCTCGACGACGCGGGGGTGGACGTCATCCTAAGCAACAGCGGCGTGTTGGCCGAGCGGTACGAGCAGCGGGGGTTCGACGTGGCGCTCGTGGGCGCGACGCGGGCGATCAACAGCGATCCCGACAATCGGGACGAGGTCGACGAGCTAGTCGCGACGAACGTGCCCCCCGGGAAACGAGCCGAGCGGTGACGGCGGGGACGACGAGGGCGGGAAACCCGACGGGATAGGACGACGGAGCGTCGACGGAGGTTTATATCCCACCGAGGTTCGATCACACCAACAGTGACTCCCGTCGCGCAGTTCGCGGTCCCACTCTCGAACCCCGTCGCGCATCTCGTCCTCGCGGCGGCGCTCGGGCTCTTCCTCGGGCTCGAACGCGAGTGGTCGGACAAACCCGCGGGCATCCGGACGTTCTCGCTGATCAGCCTCCTCGGGGCGGTCTTCACCATCCTCGACTACCCCGCGCTCGTCGCGGTCGGCGGGCTGCTGGTCATCGTTCTGGGAACCGTGCTCGCCATCAGGGGACTGCGTGACGTGGATTTCGGGCTCTCGCTCACCACCTCGGTCTCGATGCTGGTGGCCTACGGTGTCGGCGCGCTGGTCGCCGCGGGCTACGTCATCGAGGGCGTGACGGTCGCGGTGGTTTCGTCGTTGCTCCTCGTCCTCAAACGCGAACTCCACAGCTTCGCCGGCGGGCTCTCGCGGGCGGAGCTCCGCTCGACCACCGAGTTCGCGATCCTCGCGTTCGTGGTCTACCCGCTGCTCCCCGGTGGCGACGTCACCCTCGGGTCGGGCCCGCTCGCGGTCGAGATCGAACCCCGGGTGGTCTGGCTGATGGTGGTCGCGGTCGCCGCCATCGGCATCGTGAACTACGCCATCGTGAAGAACTACGGGGGGCGGGGCATCGCCGTCACGGGGTTCTTCGGTGGGCTCGCCTCCTCGACCGCCGTCGTGGGGTCGATGCTCGACGCGGTTCGCCAGCGCCCCTCGGCGGCCTCCTACGCCGTCGCCGCCGTGTTGCTCGCCGACGCCGCGATGGCGCTCCGGAACCTCGCCATCGTGCTCGCGTTCACCTTCCCGACGGTGCTCGTCGGCGCGCTGATCCCACTGGTCGTCATCGTGGTCGGGAGCGTCGTGGTCGCCGCGCTCACCGCCGACTGGAGCGAGTCCGTCGAGATGGACCTCGATAGCCCGTTCTCCCTCCGGAACGCACTCGCCTTCGGCGTGATGTTCGCGGTGGTGGTGGTCGCGGGCGGGATCGCCCAATCGGAGTTCGGCCGGATCGGTTTCTACGTCACCGCCGTCCTCTCGGGCGTGGTTTCGAGCGCCGGCGCGACCGCCTCGACCGTGTCGCTCTATCGTACCGGCAGCCTCGGCTACGAGGCCGCGGTGATCGCCGTCCTGCTCGCGACGGCGTCGAGCGTGCTGGTCAAGGTCGCCCTCACGATCGCCAGCCCGAACCGGCGGTTCGCCACCCGGGTCGCGGTCTGGAGCGGGGTGCTGCTCGCGGCCGCGCTCGTCGCGGCGGTCCTCGTGACGCTATAACCCGCGGGACGGTGAGCGGGCCGGCGCACCCGGTGGATCCCGGGGGCGGAGCGCTGTGCCATCGTCGGATTCGTCGACCTGTGGGAAGCCCCGGAAGTAGCCGTCCTCCGCCGCGGCGACGAACGCCGCCCCACGGCCCTGGTCGCCGACGTGACGGTAAGCCTCTTCGAGCCCTCGCCGGCCGACGAGCGGCAACAACGAGACCGTCGTTCCGCGGGGTTCGACGTGGACGAGCAGCGCGGCGGGCGGGAACGAACACGCCGCCGGCGCGATGGCCTGGCGAACCCCTCCAACCCGGTCGACCGCCGGCCAGTGGACGTGCCCCGAGAGCACGAGGCCGACGTCGTGGTCGGCCAGAACCTCGACGAGCGCGTCGGCGTTTCGGAGCCGGTAGTGCGAACTCGGTGCGAGCGCGTCGACGCGTTCGGCCACCCGTCCCACGGGATGGTGACAGACCACGACCGGCGTCTCGCAGCCGTCGAGCACCGAATCGAGCCACGCCAGCTGGTCCGCCGAGACCGCGCCCTCGTGGGTCTCGAACAGCGACTCGTCGGTGGCCGTGTCGATCCCCACGAGGTCGACCCCGCCGACGCCGATGACGTACGGCAACGTGCCCACGCCGTACCGCTTCGCGAACCGTTCGACCGGCGGCGTCTCGTGGTCGTCCATCGCCTTCGGGACGTCGTGGTTGCCGGGAACCGCGACGAACGGGGCGTCGAGGTCGTCGAGGATCGAGTCCACCCGGTCGAACTCCGCGGGCGCGCCGTCCTTCGTGAGGTCGCCGGTCGAGACGACCGCGTCCACGCCGAGCCGGTTGGCGCTCGCGACCGCGCCCCGAAGGCGGGCCTCGGTTCGGTGGAAGACCTTCCAGGTCCCCTCGGCCACGGGGGTGACGTGCGGGTCGGCGACGACGGCGAGCGTGGTCGACCGGGCGGTCGGGCGCGCGAATCGTGCGAGCACCAGCCCCTCGCCACGTACTGCGTCGTGCATTGGATGGGTGATCCGTCGTGGGCCTCGGAATACGCGTTCCGTCCGGAATCTCGGGTCGGCTCCCGAGAGAGGGGTTCGCACACGGGGAGCTATCCGTGAACGAACGACGAACGAAGGAGTGGAAGCGTAGCTCGACGGAGGCGGTCGATTAGGCGGTGTTCGTCAGACCGCCGTCGATGAGGATCGATTCGGCGGTGACGAAGCTCGAGAGCTCGCTCGCGAGGAACACGGCGACGTTGCCGACGTCCTCCGGAACGCCGAGCCGGCGGAGCGGGGTCTCCGCGGTCATCTGGTCGCCCTGTTCGGTGCCGATCGTCGGCATGTCCTCCTTCGTCATCGCCGTCTCGATCGCGCCGGGGTGGACCGAGTTGACGCGGATGCCGTACTCGCCGAGGTCCGCGGCGGCGGCGTAGGAGAAGAGCCGAACGCCACCCTTCGCGGTCGAGTAGGGTGTGATCATCGGGTTGCCCTCGAACCCGGCCGTGCTCGACATGTTGATGATCGAGCCGCCCGACTCGCGGTCGATCATCTCCTTCGCCGCGGCCTGGGTGCCGAAGTAGACCCCGTCGAGGTTGATGTCCATGAGCTGGCGGTACTCGTCGTACTCCACCTCGGTGATGAGTTTCTGTGGGCCGACGATCCCCGCGTTGTTGACCATCACGTCGATGCCGCCGAACTCGTCGGCGGCCCCGACCGCCTCGTGCAACGAATCGAGGTCGGTCACGTCGCACTGCACGAACGTCGCCCGTGCGTCCGTCTCGGCCTCGACCATCTCGTGGGTCGGCCGTCCATCGAGACGGTCCGACTCCTGGATGTCCGCGACGACGATGTCAGCACCCTCCTCGGCGAACCGGCGGGCGATGCCCCGGCCGTTGCCGCTGGCTGCACCCGTGATAACCGCTGTCTTACCGTTCAGTAAATCCGACATGCAAGTCTGAATTGGTGATAAGTACGTTTAAGGGTGGTGGTAGTTCGAATCTGTTGTTATGTTTCTATCCGGTCGCGCTTCGAACCAAGGGATCGCATCGCCGTCGAGAATTCGCCATCTCGATGGCCCACACACCGGTCGGATGGCGGGCTACAAGGTCGCGCCGACGCCGTCCTCGTTGAACAACACGCCACACTCCCCACAACGGCGCTGGTAGCCCGTCATCCAACTCAACTGGACGTTCTCGCTCGTCTTACAGATCGGACAGGATGTCATGGTGGGTTCCTCGTGCGCACGTGGAGCGTGGCTCCCGACCGTCCTTGCTGTGGCGTCCGTACACTCCCCATGACACAGTAACACACGCCACCGAAACCACTACCCCACGTCGAACCCAACGGCGCGCCATGCAGGCAGTCCAGTTCACGGAACACGGCGACCGCGACGTCATCGAGTACGGCGAGTTCCCGGACCCCGACCCCGGGCCGGACGAAGCGGTCATCGAGGTGAAGGCGGGCGCGCTGAACCACCTCGACGTCTTCACCCGCCGCGGGCTGCCGGGCGTCGACTTGGAGATGCCACACATCCCGGGAAGCGACGCGGCCGGGGTCGTCAGGGAGGTCGGCGAGAGCGTCACCCGCGTCGACCCCGGCGATAGAGTGGCCGTGACGGCGGGGGTCTCCTGTGGCGAGTGCGAGTTCTGCCGCCACGGCGAGCACTCGTTGTGTGAGTCCTACCACATCATCGGCGAGCACGTCCGCGGGGTACACGCCGAGTACGCCGCCGTGCCCGCCGCGAACCTCGTCCCGATACCGGACCACGTCGACTGGGAGACCGCCGCGGCCTCGCCGCTGGTCTTCCAGACCGCGTGGCGAATGCTGATGAGCCGCGCCGAGATCGAGGCCGGCGAATCGATCCTCGTGCTCGGGGCATCGGGCGGCGTCGGTCAGGCCGCGGTGCAGATCGCCGACTACGCGGGTGCAGAGGTTTACGCCACCGCGAGCACCGACGAGAAGTTGGAGTACGCGAAGGAGTGCGGGGCCGACCACGTCATCAACTACGCCGAGACCGACTTCGCGAGCGAGATGCGCGATATGACTGAGGGCCGCGGCGTCGACGTCGTGATCGACTACGTCGGGCCCGAGACCTGGGACGACTCCACGAAGTGTCTCGCCAAAGGTGGGCGGCTCGTGACCTGCGGGGCGACCACCGGTCCCATCGCCGAGACCAACATCAACCGGGTGTTCTGGAAGCAGATCGACATCCTGGGCTCGACGATGGCCACGCTGGGCGAGGTCGACGACGTGCTCTCGCTGGTCTGGGACGGCACGTTCGAGCCACGTATTCGAGAAACCCTGCCGATGAGCGAGGCCGCGCGTGCCCACGAACTCCTCGAAGAGCGCGAGGGATTCGGGAAGGTGGTCGTGGTTCCCGACAGCGAACGATAGCGCCTCGTTCGTATCGGTTCGTTCGGACGGGTAGCACTCCATAGCGCCCGGTGCCGGCAGCCGAACAGCGTCGAGAATTGTTCACCGTGCTCATAGAGATAATAATTACACTGCCCCGCGAGCTTTGATATCACAGTCCCTCATCCGAGGAAAAATATGATCACGAAAGACATTTAGGACGTACTTTCAAATAGGAGATGAATCATGGCAGACTCTGACTATTCGCGACGGACGTATCTGAAGCGGGCAGCCGCAGCGAGCGTCGTCGGCATGGCGGGCGTCGCCGGCTGTACCGGTGGAAGCGACAACAGCGGAAGCGGTAACGGGAGCAACGGAAGCGGCGGGAGTGGGGGGAACAACGGCAGCGGCGGTAGCGGCGGGAACAACGGCAGCGGGAGCAGCGGCGGCAGCGGCGGTGGAACGCTGACCGTTCTTCACGGCTGGACCGGGGGTGACGGCAAGAAGGCCGTCAACAGCCTCATCAAGGCGTTCAAAGACGAACACCCCAACGTCAACACCGACTTCCAGGCGATCGGCGGCGGCGGGAACACCAACCTCGATACGACGATCTCGAACCGGGCACAGAACGAGAACCTCCCGAGTTCCTGGGCGGACTGGCCCGGCAAGAACCTCATCCAGTTCACCGAGGCGGGCCTGTTGGGGGACATCGGGAGTGACGTCTGGACCCAGGACCTCCGACAGAACTTCTCGTCGGAGGCCAAGACCTACTCCCAGGTCGGCGAGGACCCCGATTCGATCGGTGACGGTCCCTACGTGGCGGTCCCGCTCGGCACCCACCGGATGAACGACCTCTTCTACAACGTCTCGGTGGTCGAGGAGGCCGGGGTCGACCCGAGTTCGTTCTCGAAACCACAGGACCTCATCCCGGCGTTCAAGAAGATCCAGAACAACACCGACGCCGTGCCGTTCGCGAAGGGCCTTCAGGCTCCCTTCACCACCCTCCAGCTCTGGGAGGTCGTGATGCAGGGGCAGGCGGGCTACCAGCCGTTCATGGACTACGTCAACGGCGAGGGCGATGAGAGCGCGGTTCGCTCCGCCCTCGAGACGGTCCAGCAGTACTACAACTACATCAACGACGACGCCTCCTCGATCAGCTTCACCGAGGCGAACGAGCTCGTCATGAGCGGCGACGCCGCCTTCATGCACAACGGCAACTGGGTGGCCGGAGCCTACCGGAACAAACAGAACTTCAACTACGGTGACGACTGGGACAACGTCTCCTTCCCGGGTACCGACAACATGTACGGGATGCACCTCGATTCGTTCCCGTTCCCGGCCGGTGGCTCCGACGTCGCCAAGACGTGGCTCTCGTTCGTGGGCACCAACAAGGCCCAGGTCGCGTTCAACCAGTACAAGGGCTCGATCCCGCCACGGACGGACGCCCCCACCGACCAGTTCGACGAGTACCTCACCGAGACGATCGAGGACTACGGCAACGTCGAGAACAAGCCCCCGACGATCGCCCACGGGCTGGCGGTCACCCCCGACGTCCACAGCGACATCGACGGCGTGATCACCAACGACTTCCTCGGTTCCGGCGACCTCGACAGCTCGACCCAGGGGATGCTCGACGCCGTCTCGAACTGACGTGTCTCGACTCAACGACATGATCGAGGCCGCTCGCCACCGCAGCGAACGGTGGCGCGGCGACGACGTCGTCACCGACGGCGGGACCGTCGAGCGGTCGTCGAGCGGGTTCGGCGGCTGGCTCCGGTCGCGAGGTCGCAGCGACTTCCTCGGATCGTTGCCGTTCTGGCTCCCGCCCTTCCTACTGATGGGGCTGTTCGTCTACGGCGCGATCGCCTGGAACTTCCTGATCTCGCTGACCGACGCCGAGGGCTACGGCGACCCCGAGTACGCGGTCTTGAACCTCCAGCAGTACGCCGAGCTGATTCAGGACCCCGCCTTCATCGACGCCACCCGAAACACCGTCGTGTTGCTGGTCGGCTTTACCACCATCAGCGTGGCGGTCGGGTTGGTGCTCGCCATCCTGCTCGACCGAGCGTGGCGCTTTCGCGACGGCTTCCGGACGCTCTACCTGTTGCCGTTCAGCCTCTCGTTCGTCGTAACCGCCCAGCTCTGGCTCTGGATGTACAACATCGACAACGGGATAATCAACTCGATCCTCGGGGTGGTCGGACTCCGGCCCGACTGGATCGGCACCCCACAACTGGTGCTCGGCGCGGTGATATTCGCGATGATCTGGCAGTTCAGCGGCTACGCCATGGTCGTCTTCCTCGCAGGACTCCAGACGATCCCCGACGAACACTTCGAAGCGGCCAGAATCGACGGCGCGAGCAGTCTCAAGATGTACTGGCGCGTGATCATCCCCCAGCTTCGGGGTTCACTGATCAGTGCGCTCGTGGTCCTGATGATCGCGGCGCTGAAGGCGTTCGACTTCCTCTATGCCCTGTTCGGCAACTATCGGCCCGCCGCGGGGGCCGACATCCTCGCGACCCTGATGGTTCGCGAGGCGTACTCAAGTCAGAACTGGGCGTACGGCTCGGCTGTCGCGATCGTGTTGTTCGCGCTCGCGCTCGTCGTGATCGCACCGTACCTCTACGGTCAGTACCGAAATGGTGAGCTATGACGTTTGATTCCACGATATCGCAGGTGAGGTGTATCGATGACTGACGATCAGGTGATGACCGACGGCGGCGTCGCCACCGCGGAGTCGGGCTCGAACGCGGATTCCAGCTCGGGCGGCTTCTTCGGCGACCTTGATGGGTGGCGGATCGCGCTCTACGCCGTACTCGCGGTGATTACGATCTACTTCCTCGTTCCGATCGAGGCGGGGATCGTGACCTCGTTCAAGACCACCGAATCGGTCGCGAACACCGCACCGTACCTCCCGCCGGGGGCTGACGGGTTCACGCTCGAGAACTGGCGCAACGCCATTGACCTGCTCGGCCCGAGCATGATCAACAGCGCGCTGTTGACCATCCCCGCGACGATCCTGTGTGCGGCGCTCGGGTCGATCGCGGCCTACGGCCTCACGCAGTTGAGCTGGCGCGGTCAGCTCCCGATCCTGATGTTGTTCGTGGCGGGCGTGTTCATCCCCTACCAAGCCGTCCTCGTACCGCTGTCGCAGTTCTGGTCGATGGTCGATTTGGAGAGTCTGCTCTCGCCACTGTGGGCGCTGCCGTTGCTCGAACCGTACCACGCCGACATCATCGAGCTGATCGTGACCCACGCGGCCTACGGCGTCCCGATCTGCACAGTCCTGTTTCGGGGGTACTACATGGGCCTCTCCAACGAGATGATAGAGGCCGCGCGGCTCGACGGCGCGAGCGTCTCCCGGATCTACCGGCGCGTGGTCATGCCGCTGTCGGGGCCGATGTTCGCCGTGGTGTTGATCTTCCAGTTCACCCAGATCTGGAACGACCTGCTGTTCGCACTGATCCTGATCGGCGGGGCGGGCGGGCCTTCCGCGCCTGTCACGCTCTCGCTTGTGGGTATCGGTGCGAGCATGGAGAGCATCAACTTCGGCCTCCGGATGGCCGGTGCGTTCCTCACCGCGCTCCCGACGCTGCTGGTGTTCATCGTCTTCGGCGACCAGTTCGCACAGGGCGTCGCGGGGCAAACATGACCGTGGAGACGACCACACACACAAGACGACCACCGATAAACGACCACCAAGGAGAACACAGATGGCGAAACTGACGCTCACGGACGTGACGAAGCGCTTCAACGACGGCGGCGACGACATCGTCGCGGTCGACGAGGCCTCGATAGACATCGACGACGGCGAGTTCATCGTCCTCGTCGGCCCCTCGGGGTGTGGGAAGAGTACCACCCTCCGGATGATCGCGGGGCTCGAATCGGTGACTGAGGGAACCATCAGCCTCGATGGCGCGGCCATCAACAACCGAAAGCCAGCGGACCGCGACATCGCGATGGTGTTCCAGTCCTACGCGCTCTACCCCCACATGACCGTGCGGGAGAACATGAGCTTCGGACTGGAGGAGTCGACCGACCTCCCGGACGACGAGATCAGGGAGCGCGTCGAGGACGCCGCCCACATGATGGGCATCGGCGACCTCCTCGACCGCAAACCCGGCGAACTTTCGGGCGGCCAGCAACAGCGCGTCGCGCTCGGGCGCGCGATCGTTCGCGACCCCTCGGTGTTCCTGATGGACGAGCCGCTTTCGAACCTCGACGCCAAACTCCGCGCCCAGATGCGGACCGAACTCCAGCGCATCCAAGAGGACCTCGGCGTGACGACCGTCTACGTCACCCACGACCAGACCGAGGCGATGACGATGGGCGACCGGGTCGCGATCCTGAACGACGGGAAGCTCCAGCAGGTCGCGACACCCCTCGAAGCCTACCACGAGCCCGCGAACCAGTTCGTGGCGAGCTTCGTCGGCGAGCCCTCGATGAACTTCTTCGAGACCGAGTTCCAGGACGACCGGCTCGTCCACGACAACTTCGAGTACCCGCTCACCGAGGACGTGCGGGAGAAACTCGGCGACACCGGCCACGTCACGCTCGGGATCCGCCCCGAGGACATCGAACTCGTCGACACGGTCGACGGCGACCACGACTTCCGAACCGTGGTGGACGTCGTCGAACCGGTCGGCAGCGGGAACAACGTCTACCTCGCGTTCGAGGGGACGGAGGGCGACACAACCGAACTCGACCTCGACGAATCCGACATCGAGGGCGAATCCCGAACCTTCGTGGCCACCATCGGCGGGCTTCGTCAGGTCGAGGCGGGCCAGCCCGCGATCGCACGGATCCCCGAGGAGGCGATCCACCTCTTCGATTCCGACACCGGGCAGGCGCTCCGGAATCGGAGCCTCGAAAACGCCGAACTCGTCGAACCGCAGGTCTAACCGCCGCAGCCCTATTCTTCCGCCGACGGTCGAAGCTCGTCGTAGACCGACCGGAGGTGTGCGCCGTCGCGTTCCCAGTTGTACTCGTGCTCGGTGGCCCGCCGTCCGTTCGCCCCGAGTTCGCGCGCGAGGTCGACATCGGTGAGGTCGACCAGCGCCTCGCCCATCGCCGGGCCGTCGCCGGCGGGGGCGACCAGCCCGCTCTCGGTTCGGGTGACGACCCGCGCGAGCGGCGCGACGTCGCTCACCAGCACCGGAACCCCCATCGCCATCGCCTGGAAGAGCTTGTGGGGCACCGTGGTTTCGGTGTGTGGCGTCGAGGCGTGGGGCACGACACAGACGTCGCTCGCGGCGACGTAGCCCGGGACGTCGGCGAACGGGACCCAACCGGTGAACCGAACCCGGTCGCGAACGCCGAGCGAGGCGGCGAGCGATTTCAGCCGCGCGACGTAGCGTGCGTTGCCCGTTCCGACGAGCAGGAGTTCGGCGTCGGATCCGGTCTCGACCAGCCGCGCGAACCCCTCGATCAGGCTGTCGAGCCCGCGGTGTTCGGTGAAGTTCCCGATGTAGGAGACCACGAACGACTCGTCCGCGTCGAACGGCAGGTCCGGGACGGCCGCGGTCTCGGGGTCGAAGACGTCGCGGTCGACGGTGTTCGAGACCACGTCGACCCGTTCGGGGTCCCCGCCGCAGTCCCTGAGGTAGTGGGCACGGGCCTCCTCGCAGACGGTGAGCAGCCGGTCGGCGTTCTCGACGGCGTGGCGCTCGGCGCGTTTCAGCCGCCACGGCGAGAGGAACACGCGCTGGAAGAGTGCCTCGTGGTCGCGGGCGATCTCGCGCCAGCCGCGCATCCGCTGGATCTGGCGGGCGGCCTCGGGGTAGTTCTCGTGGAGGTCCGCGACCACCGGCACGTCCAGGCGCTCGCCACAGACGAGGCCGGTCCGAACCAGCGGCAGGTCGTGGACGTGGATGGCGTCGATCGGGCGACCGGCGTCGACGGCCAGCACCGCCCGCTTCCAGGCCGGGTGGACCTGCGTGGAGACGTAGCGTACGCCGTCGAGCAGCCCCGACATCCCGTCGAACAGCCCGTTCGCGGGGAGGCGTTCGACGTCGATATCGTCGACGCGGTCGAAGGTCGGCTGGCTCGCGTCGCCACGACACAGCAGGGTGATCGAGTGGCCGGCGCGGGTCAGCGCGGCGGCTTCCTTCTCGACGCGGATATCGGGCGGAAACCGTTCCGGGAGGAGCATACAGATGTGCACGACTACCTCGACGGTCGCAGCATGGCGGGTTGTCGGCTCGTCACAGCGGGCGTTCTCGACCACCCGTCATGCGCTTTGTGATCCGCATCGCCCATGGCGTCACTTATCCGGGCCGATGGAGTGGGTCGGATATGACGCTCGTCTCCGCGATCCTCCCGACCTACAACCGTGCGGGCTACCTCGACGGCGCGATCGAGACGGTGCTGGAGCAGACCCACGAGGAGTGTGAGGTCGTGGTCGTCGACGACGGCTCGACCGATGGGACGAGGGAACGGCTCGCGGCCTACGCCGACGACGACCGGGTTCGGGTCCGCCACAACGAGTCGAACCGGGGGATCTCCGCGAGCATGAACCGCGCCGCCGAGGTCGCCGACGGCGAGTTCGTCTGCGTGCTCAACGACGACGACCGCTGGCACGAGACGAAGGTCGAGAAACAACTGGCACGGTTCGAGCGCGCGAGCGACCGCTGCGGGATCGTCTACACCGGCGGGGTCGTCCGCCAGGGCGACTCGGTGGTCAAGGTCTACGACCCCGAGCGCCGCGGGGATATCTACCCCGACGTGATCGCCCGCTTCGGCCTCCACCCCCATTCGAGCCACATGCTCCGGGCCGAGTGTTTCGATCTCGGAGGATTCGATCCGGACTTCCCTCGTGGGGTGGACTGGGACCACTGCATCCGACTTGCCAAAGAATACGAGTTCGAGTACGTCGACGAACGCCTCGTCGAGCGGATCTTTCATACGGATAATATCTCCCAACAGCCCACCCACGGCGTCGAGGTCAACCGACTGATCTGGGAGAAGTACCACGACGAGATCGAGAAGTATCCGGACGTCGAACGGCGGCTCCGCGAGAAGCAGTGCCGGGCACGCGCCCGCGTCGCGCTCTCGCGCGGCGAGCGCCGCCGCGCCATCGGGTTCGCCCGCCGGGCGCTCGGCTACGAGTTTTCGAGCGAGAGCGCCTTCATCATCCTCTTCGCGGTCCTGGGCCAGCGCGCGCTCGGGACCGCGCGGAAGGCACGCGACCTCGCCATGAACTGGCGGGCGTCCGCAGACGAGTGATTCGACGGGGATCGATTAGGTCTCTTCTTCGACCACGAGTTCGCCGCCGCAATCCGGACAGACGAGGTCGGTGCCCGTGTCCGGGATCCGCATATCACCGCGGCCACAGTCGGGACAGGCTATCTCGCCGAGGTCGGAGATCCGCGCGATCCGGATATCATCGGTTTCGCGTGGCGCACCGAGCGCGAGCGCCGTGACTCGGTCCCTCGAATCGTTCCGTCCGGACTGAAACTCGCCGGGTTCGAATCGGACCGCCTCGCCCGCGCTCACGGTTACCGCTCGACTCGTTCCGGCCCCGGACCGCCGCGTCTCGAAGGTGGCCGTGCCGTCGAGAACCACGAACACCTCCTCTTGGTCCATGTGGGCGTGGAGCGACTCGGCGAACCGCTCGCCCGGTTCGAGAACGTAGCGATTGACCGCGACGTCGGTCGTTTCGAGCACGTCCCCGATCCGCCGCCGGTCGACACCGGTTTCGGTACGTGAGGCCTCGACGTCCCGAATCGACGTTCGTTCCATGACTCGCGATTTCAAGGCACGGGCAAAAGGGTTCGTTGTGGCACGATAGCCCCGAAGCTCATCCGAGGAACGAGTAGACCCGTTGCATGGCGTCCATCCCCGGGCGGCCGAACAGCGACGCGCCCAGTGGGATCGCGGTTCGGACCGATGGTGCGTGATAGCACGCCAGCGCGAAGGCCTTGACCGTCGCCGCCGACCACTCCGCTTCTCGAAGTTCCGTCCGGCCCTCCAGTCGATAGGTGTTGGCGAGCGCGTTGGCGCGGACGGACGGCGGGGCGGCCCGATAGAGGTCGTCGTACTCCCGAATGATCTCCTTTCGGCCGCGGATGAGGCCCTCGGATTTCCCCCTGGAGCCCTCGATGACACCCCGACGAACTAACGAATCGTCCACGAACTCGAAGTCGTGCTCGCGCGCGAGGTCGATCATGAACCCGAGGTCGTCGCCGCCCGGCCGGTCGGGGAACGGGAGCACGCCGTCGAGCGCGTCCCGAGAAACGAGCATCGTCGAAGTCAGACACGGCGAGACGTCGAATTCGAGCGCGCGGTGGAGCACGTCGCCGCGGACGGCGGGGTCGGGGAGGATAGTAGTACCAGTCTCGTAGGTCATCCCACAGTAGGCCACACCCGCGCCCGTGCGTTCGAGGAGCGCGACCTGCTGGGCGAACTTCCCCGGCAACACGCGGTCGTCGTCGTCGAGGAACTGGACGTAGGCCCCCGAGGCGCGGTCCGCGCCGACGCTCCGAGCGGGGTTCGAGCCGAGGTTCTCGTCGAGCTCGACGGAGGTCACGTCGTGGGCTTCGACCACCTCCGCGGCGTGACCTTCGCCGGAATCGTCGACCACGATGGTCTCGGTGGGGTGGTCCTGGTCAGCGACGCTCTCGATGGCTCCCGAGAGCCGGTCGTTGCGGAAGTACGTGGGTATCACGACCGAAACCAGTCGGTCCGCGGCGGTCATATCGGGAGGAGCGAAGGAGTAGGTAAATGTGTGCCGGGAGAGCACCACGGCCATGCCCCGCGACGCCACCCTCCGGAAGTGGGTGTCACAGCCCCCGACCAGCCCGATCATGCAGTCCCTCCGCGACGAGGAGCGCCGGCGCGCGCTCGCCCGCCTCGACGGGGCGCGGGTGCTCGACCTCGCGAGCGAGGCACGCGTCACCGGCGGGATCGAGGCCGAGTCGGTCGCGCGCGTCGACTTCTCGCCCGCCGCGAGCGAGTACGCGAAGGAGGTCGTCGGCGACGTCGAGTTCCACACCGCGGACCCCGAGAACCCGGACCTCCCGTTCGAGGGCAACGCGTTCGACGCCGCGATATCGATCGGACCGTACGACTGGCGGTTTCTCGACGTCGAGGGCCTCACCGCCGAGGTCCACCGCGTGCTCCGTCCTGATGGGCGGTTCACCTTCTCGGTACCGACGCCGCGCTCGCCCTACGCCGTCAACGATTGGACGGAGAACCGCTACTACGAGCCCGCGGCTGCGCACTCGCTGGTCACACCCGACTGGCGGCTTTCGGCCACGGATTCGGTCTTTCAGTACCCCTACTACGTCCACATGGGACTCAATCGACTTCCCGAGGAGTATCAGGAGCCGTTCGTCGAGTTCGCGGAGCGGGCGAGCGACGAGCTCACCCGCCTCGATCGTCAGGACCTGGCCTCCTACCTCGTGCTCACCGCCGAACCGCTGGCCTACGACGACTACCTCGACGAGGGGCTCGAAAGCCTGTTCCGACCCGCCACCGAGAACGGCTTCTGGGACCCCGACGAGGGCAAGTTCGTTCGCGGGCTGGAGTACGACCTCGTCGGCGAGGGTGTTCGACCGGGCGACTTCGCGTGGTCGCGCGACGACGGCGTCCTCTGGCGCTACGCGCCGTTCGCGCTGATGGGCGCGCTCCAGTGGCGCACCTCGGCCATCGGCGACGAGCGCTACGACGAGCAGCTCCGGCGCGTGCTCGCGTACTTCGAGGGGAAGATCGGGGTCGCGCTCGACGAGATGCCGAGCTACGGTATCGGCCCCCTGACCTGCGCGTTCGCGCTCGCCGACGACGTCTTCGACGGGGACCGGCTCGCGGTCGCACGCGATCTCTTCGAACACGCTCGCGAGCGGTTTGACTTCTCGCACGCCGAGGACGGTCTGCTGGCCTACGGCTGGTCGTTTCTCGCCGAGCGCGATGACGACCCAACCGTACACGAGGCGCTCTCGGACGCGGTCTGGGAGCTGAACGACCGGCTCACCGGCCACGGGGTCTTCGTCTTCGAGAACCACACCACCCGCCGCCACCAGAACCAGATGTACGCCTGCTGGGGGCTCGCCCGCGCGGCCGACGTCGCCGGCCAGACGGGCTACGTCGAGAACGTCGGACGGGTGCTCGAACGCACAGTGAAAAAGCGGATGCGCCCGGACGGCGCGTTCATCTGGGAGGACGTGCCGGCCGCCCAGCGCGCCCGCCGGGCCGCCACCAAACGTCTCGGCTTCCGGCCGCCCCACTGGGATTTCCTCTACTCCTGTCACCAGACCTTCTTCGTCAACGCGGTCGCGGAGTACGCCGCGGCGGGCGGCGAGCGCGACTTCGACAGCGCGGTCGCCCGTGCGATGGCGTGGGTCTACGGCGAGAGCGCTCGGGGCGACCTCGTGGAGACGAGCGGTATCGGGGTTCCCCTTCGGTTCCTCACGACCGACGGCCGGCTCGATATCCCCGACCAGAACTACAAGGGCTCCTACGAGGTCGGCTCGTACGTGATGGCGCTCACGAACCTGCTCGCGGGGTCGCTCTCGGGTCGCGCCCGAACCCACTCGTAACCCCGCCGGAGCCGCGCCGCATCGATCGCCGGGTCGTAGGCGGTTCCGGCCGCGTGCCGACCGTTCGCCCCGAGTGCGGCCCGGGTTTCGGTGTCGGCGAGCGCGACGAGCGCATCGGCGAGCGGGCCCGTTCCGTCGTCGACGACGCGACCGGCCTCGGTCTCGGCGAGCACGCGTCGGACCGGGGCCGTGTCGGGCGCGACGACCGGCACGCCGACCGCCATCGCCTCGTAGAGCGCCGCCGGAACCGCGGTCTCGGGCCCGATCGGTGCCGACGGGAACACGCACGCGTCGCTCGCGGCGACGTAGTCGGTCGCGTCCCCCTCCGTCCGGAATCGGATCCGACCCCCGGCGAGACGCCGTCGGGCAAGGGTTTCGAGGTCGTCGAGCGTCTCTTCTCCAGGATCGCCGACGACCACCACGCGGAGCGAGACCGCCTCGTCCGCGGCGCGTGCCGCGGCCTCGACGAGGGTTTCGAGGCTGTCTTGTGACGAATCCTCCGCGAGCGCGGTGACGACGAACGCGTCTTCCTCGAATCCCAAGTCGTCTCGGACTTCGGATACGGTCGCGGGGTCGACCTCGCTCGGCGCGACGGTGTCCCGGGCCACCGACGACTTCCGGGGGTCGACGTCCCGCTCGCGAACGTACGCCGCACGGGCCTCCTCACAGGTCGTGACGAGCCAGTCAGCGTCGGTGAGTCGCTTCACGAGCCGACCGCGTCGCCACCGCGGCTGGAAGACACGGCGCGCGACCCCGCGAAGCCGCCCGCCGCGGGACGGGTCGCTGGCCACCGCGGCCGTCGGGCTGGGGAGGTCACAGACGGCGGGGACGTCGAACCGCTCGCCGAGCGCCAGCCCGGTCTTCACGAGCGAGAGGTCGAAGACACAGACGACGTCGATCTCCTCCTCGTCGTCCACCGCGCTCGCGGCGCGAATCCACGCGGGGTGGACGAATTGGAGCGCGTAGCGCACGCCGTCGAGCACCCCACGAGCGCCGGTGTAGAGCGAGTCGTCGGCGACCCGCTCGATGTCGATCCCGCCGCGGAGTTCGTGGTCCGGTTCGTCCACGCCGCGGGCGCAGACCGTCACGGCGTGGCCCGCCCGGTGGAGCGCCTCGGCGTGGCGTCGGACCCGGCCGTTCGGCGGGTAGCGACCCGCCGTGAGCAGACAGACGTGCATCGCTACGGACCTCCCCGCGTGCGGACGGTGTTCATGTCAGTCCTCACGCACCCGCTCGGCTTCGCTCTTGTGGTCGGCGGGGTCGGCGAGCAGCCGGTCGTAGATCCCGAGGAGGTCCTCGGTGACGGTCGCCCACTCGTAGCGCTCCTCGACGGTGGCGCGGTTCGTCCGTCCCATCGCGGCGGTCCGTTCGGGGTCGGCGATGAGCTCGGCGAGCGCGTCGGCGAGCGCGTCTGCGTCGCGCGGGGCGACCAGAACGCCGTTCTCCTCCCCGATCACCTCCGGGATCGCGCCCACGGTGGTCGAGACGATGGCGTTGCCCGCCGCCATGGCTTCGAGGATCGCGATCGGCAGCCCCTCGGCGTGGGAGGGCAGCACGAAGATCGACCCCGACCCGAGGAGCTCGTGCTTTCGTTCCTCCGGGACGAACCCGAAGTACTCGACGTTCGGGTTGGCCGCCGCGAGGCGTTCGGAGTGATGCGAGAGGGCACCCTTCCCCGCCAGCGACACCCGAAAGTCGAGGTCGCGGTCGGTGAGCTGGTCGATCGCGTTGGCGAGTTCGGCGATGCCCTTCCGGCGGAGCTGGTTCGATATCGCGACGATGTGTGGGCTGCCGCCGTCGAACGCCGGGACGTAGTTCTCGGAGTCGACGGCGTTCGCCAGCACCACGAGCTTGGCGGGGTCGGTGTGGGCCGCGAGGGTCTCGCGCCAGTACGCCGACAGCACGATTATCTCGTCGGCGGCGTCGTAGACTATCGACTGATACCACCGGACGAGCGGATTCTCGGTGGCAACGAAGGTGTCGAACGACGAGCCGTGGATGTGGAGCACCACCGGACAGCCCCAGACGTGTTTCGAGAACAGCACGTAGAAGCCCGCCCGGTAGAACGAGAACCGGTGCGAGGAGTGGACGTGGACGACGTCGGGCGGCGACCGGGCGGTGTAGCTCACCGCGTTCCAGACGATCCGGAGGAGCGAGCGGATGAACGCCAGCACCCCCGCCGTGTCGAACGCGCCGCTCCGGTGCGAGGAGATCCGGATCTCGCCCGCGAGGTGGCGACGCTGCTCCTTGATGTACTGGCCGATCCCGCCGGGACCGTGGCGGCCGACGACGAGGAGCCGGGTTTCGCGGTTCCTCATGCCACGTAACCGAGCCCGCGGAGTCGGTCCTCGACGTCACTGAAGTCGTCGTCGGTGCCCCGCTGTCCACCCGACTCCGTGTAGTTCGCCGTCGTGACGGCCCGTTCGGCGGTCGGCGAGCCCGGTGCGAACAGCTCGTCGAGCACCCGCCCGTCGGTGTCGGCGGGCACCGACTCGCCCATCGCGTGGAGCACCGTCGGCGCGACGTCGACCACGCTGGCGTTCTCGGGCGTGCTACCGGGTTCGACGTCCGGCCCGTCGGCGAAGAAGATACCGTCGGGGCGGTGGTCGGCGGCGTGAGCACCGGGATCCGAGAAGACCTCGGGCGCGAGCGAGGGCTTCACGTAGTAGCCCTCGCGGGGTTCGACCACGAGGTCGGGCGATTTCGGGTCGGTCGGGAAGAGGTCGTCGCCGTCGTGGACGTCGAGCACCTGCTCGCCGTCGTCGCCACGGAAGCTCGTGAGCACGTCGACCAGCTCGGCTTTGAGCGCGTCGACCTCGCTGGGTTCGACGACCCCCTGGTCGAAGCGCTCGGTGTCGTTGATGTAGAGGGTTCCCTGGGCGTGGACGAAGGCTTTGGTTCGGGTGTAGTCGACGTCGTAGCGGACGTTGTCGCCCGGGATGCCGGCCGCGAGCCGGTCGACGAGCGACCGCGGGAGCCGCTTCACGAGGTGGTCGGGGTCGATCCCGTGGTCGTCGAGGGTGCCGAGAACGCGCTCCTTGGTGAGCCCGACCCGAGAGAGCGTGCTCCGGCTCGCGGTGTCGGATTTCGGGGCGAGGTACCCCTCGTTCGCCAGCAACCGGTTGACGTGGACGTTCTTGTCGATCGGGCCGAAGCCGTGGTCCGAGACCACGAACAGCGTGAGGTCGTTTTCGCGGGCGTACTCCCGGGCGTCGCCGATGACCTCGTCGAGGAGTTTGTAGTGAGCGAGCAGGACGTCCTCCTCCCAGAGGAGGTGCTGGAGGCGGTCGGGGGCGGTGTAGACGAAGAAGAACAGCCGCCAGTCCTCGTCGAGCGCGTGGTTCATGTACGTCCGGCGGGCGTTCACCAGCGCTTCGAGCGCCGCGGGGAACTCGTCGGGTCGGTCCTTGTACTCGTTCCAGTCGAGCCCGATCTCGTAGTCGGGCGAGACCCGGTCGATCTCGTCGGCGATTTCCGGCGGATAGGTGAACCCCTCGTCGCGCGAGGGGGTCATCATCCCGGTCACCATCCGACCGTCGATCTCGCTCGCGGGGTAGGTCATCGGGACGTTGACCGCCGTGGACGGCGAGATCATCTCCCAGAGCGCGGGCCGGGAGACGTCGGCCCCGGTGTTGACCCGGTGGCGGTAGTTGGTGCCGAGCTTGTAGAAGGCGTAGATACCGTGTTTGTCGGGCCAGGTGCCGGTGGCGATAGAGGGCCACGCGAGCGCGGTGTTCGCGGGCTTAGTGCTCGCGAGCGGCCCGGCCGCGCCCGCCTCGAACAGCGCCGCGACGTTCGGAAGCTCGCCCGCCTCGGCCCATCCACGGAGGCGCTCGAACGGCACGCCATCGAACCCGAGAACGAGCGCGCGGTCGGGTGTGGTGCCGCCGGTCATGGCTGGATCACGATGCACTCACTCCTGCCGTGACGCTCATTACCGTTTTCATTCGCCCGCTCACGAACCCCGACCCGCGGGGAAGCCCCCAGGGTCGGTGCCAGAGCCGACCAGCCGAACGGCGGGGCTCGTCGACGGGGCGACCGTGGCGGGCGCGTTGCCGAACACCGACCCGTTCGTCGCGTTCGTCGCGTTCGATGTCGTTCCGTTCGCCCCGGTCGCGGGCCCAGCGGTGGTGTTCGTGGACACCGTCGCATTGTTCACGGCGGGGGAGGTCGTGTTATTGGCGATCCGATAGAGGTCGAGCTCGCCGTTGCTCATGACGAGGCTCACGCCGGGCGTGCCTTCGAGCCGCTCGAAGGCCGTCTCGTTGTAGCGGATCCCGTTGTAGACCTCGACCTCGCGTTCGCGGGCGGAACCCGTCACCGCGAGGTATCTGATCTCCGAGGTCGGCGTGGTGACGGTGGTTGCGTTGGTGATGTTGACCGTCGAATCGCTGTAGCGGATGTCGTTGGCCGCGTCGTTCGCCTCGACGCCGTAGAGCCCGTGGCTCACGCGCCAGGGACCCTCCCGCACCCCGTAGACCGAAGCGTTCGGTCCGGTGTGGGAGAACGTGTAGTCGTAGCCATCCATTCGGCCCTCGGTGACCTGATCGTTCGGGATGAAGAGATAGGGGGAGGGGAATACCACCGCGATCGAGAGAACGAGCATTATCACGATCACTACGACGGTGGTGGCGCGGACGGCACCGCCGGGCAGTATCTCCGAGAGCCCGGTGATATATCGATAGAGCGCGATGGTGCCGAGGATCGTCGAGATCAACATGATAAGCCCCACGTTTCGGAAGAAGAGCTCGGAGACGCTCCCAACGTAGAACGCCAGCGAATAGGGGATCAGCACGACCAGCCCAATGGTGAAGTACTTCACGAGCGCCGAGGTGTCGGGAGCGTCGCGGAGCCGTCCGAAGATGCTCGTGAGCATTAGGAGGCCAGCGAGTGCGGCGAACACGATGCTCACGCCGAAGAGTTTGAGGAAAAGCTCGGGGATGCTACCGCCCGCAGCAACGAGCGAGCTTCCCTGACTCGCCGTGCCGGCACCGAGGTCCGACCCACCACCGGTCAGGAAGCTAGATAGCTCGCGGGTCACCGCGTCGAGAGCGTTGTTCAACCGGCTCCGTCCTATCCCCCACACCATGGAGCAACCGATGAGGAACAGTGTGGGTGCGTAGAGCGGTTTGTGTTCGGCGATCCGGCTGTTCGGCCGGAACGTCCGATAGATGAACTGGACCCCGGAGATCGTGATGAACAGAACGACGAGATTCGAGGCCTGCTGGGGGTGATAGAGCACCAGCGCGCCGAGGATCAGCCCGAACGCCCCACCGGCGGCCGAAACCGGGAATCGGGTCTCGAAGATGTCGGTCGGGCTCGTGACGTAGTTGATGAGGAGATAGATCACGATCGGCGTGAGGAGGATGGTGTCGCTGATCGGGTGCGGGGTCATGTAGTTCGTCCCAAAGTGGTTTATCGGCAATAGGAGCAGTCCCGTCAGCCCGCCGAGCACCATCGCGCCCCGATGGGAGGTCATCGAGCGGATACACAGCGGGATGAACACGATGTAGGCGACGACGAACAGCAGTACGGCGATCAGCAACGCACGCGTGATAGGCATCCCGAGGACGCCGCTCACGAAGAGCCCGACGGTGTGGACGCCGGGATAGAAGTCGCCGAAGATGCTCATCGAGCCGTTGTAGAGGTCCTTCGTCCACCCGAGGTGGGTCATTCCGTCGGCGGAGCCGTAGTAGTAGTAACTCCGTATCAGCGGGAGCGCCGCGACCGAGACGACCGAGCCGCCCGCGAGGAAGAGCCCCGCGAGGTTGACGTAGCCCTCCGAGACGTAGAGGGTGACGACCACGCCAACCACGAGCGCGATACCGACGCCGAGCCAGAAGCCCCAGGGTGTCGCACCGTAGATCGAAACCTCGTAGCCGGTGGTGGGCGCGTCATAGGCGAACAGCACGCCGCCCGCGAGTGCGAGGTAGCCGACCACGAGCGCGAGCTTCCGGCCGCGATTCCGTGGGACGGCTTTCGTGAGCGTACTCATCTGTGTGTGGAGGTCACGCCGTGGCGCGGCGTGTGGGATACACGGTCTCTCGGGCGGCCGTTATAAACGGTTTCCGTTCGGGAACGTCGTGGGAGGTGTTCGCACGAGGCTCGACGGACCGTGATGCCTAAGCCACGGAATCGTGAAGGGACCTCAGTATGCAGCGCCCGAACGTCGTCTGGATAACCCTCGAAAGCACTCGGGCCGACCACACCACGATGGGCGGGTACTCGCGCGATACGACCCCGAACATCGACCGGATCGCCCGCGGGAAGCGCGGGCGCGCGTTCGACAACTGTCACACCCACGGGATCTGGACGCTCGCCTCCAGCGCGTCGATACTCACCGGCACCGTCCCGACCCACCACGGCGCGGGGATGGCGAACGACGCGATCCCCGACGAGGTCGAGACGGTGCCCGAACGCCTCTCGGCGGCTGGCTATCACACCGCGTGTCTCTCGCCGAACTCCCACCTGAGCTCGGCGACGGAGCTCGACCGCGGCTTCGACGAGTTCGTCTGGCTCAGCGCCGACACCCTCCTCGAAGCCGCCGGCCCCCGGATCCTGTTCAAGTACCTCCGGAACTGCCGGCGACACGGCCCCGGCCTCACCACCGACACCAGGAAGCACGGCACCGGCTTCATCATGAACGAGATGGCGAAGCGGCGGGTCGACGCCGCCGCCGAGGACGACGACCCGTTCTTCCTCTACGCCCACTACGGCGACCCTCACCACCCCTACCAGCCGCCGCGGCGCTACCTCGAACCCTACGCCGACGACTTCGAGATGAGCGTGGACGAGGCGCTCGAACTCGGCCAGTACCACCACGCCAACTTCCACCAGCTGATCGCCGACGGCTGCCCGCTCGACGACGACGAGTGGAACGCGCTCCACGCGCTCTACGACGCCGAGATCGCCCACACCGACGAACTCGTTGGCGACCTCTTCGAGCACGTGACGCGGCTCGACAACACCGTCTTCGTGGTGACGGCCGACCACGGCGAGCTCTTCGGCGAGCAGGGCATGCTGGCCCACCTCGTCGTCACCGACGACGCCGTGACCCACGTCCCGCTGGTGACCCACGGGTTCGACGAACTCGTCGACCACGAGGACGAAAGCGTCCAGCACGCCGACGTGATGCGAACCCTCTGTGAAGTCGCGGACGCCGGAACCGAGGGCCTCCACGGGATCGACCTCCGCGAGGAGACCCGCGAGCACACCCTCACCCAGCGCGGCGCGAAGCGCACCCGGAAGAACTTGGAGCGGTTCGCGGAGCTCAACCCCGACTTCGACCCCACGCCCTACCACACTTCGACCCTGAGCGCGCTCCGCACGGACGAGTTCAAGTACCAGAAGAGCGACGACCGAGCCGAGCTCTTCGCCCTTCCCGACGAGTGTGAGGACGTCGACGACGACCACCCCGAGGTGGCCACGGCGCTCGACGACGAACTCGATTCGATCCTCGAAACGGACGGCCAGCCGGCCTACAGCGGCGAACGCGAGGGGAAGTTCAGCGACGCGATGCGCGACCAGCTCGCGGACCTCGGCTATCTCGTGGACTGACTCCGCCTACGATTCGGGGTCGAGATTTGCCGTGGCGGCGAGCGCGAGGCACATCCACGCCTGACTCCAGCGGATGTAGGGCGTCTCGTCGTCCAGCACGCGCCCGCGGCGACGGTAGAAGTAGCCGTCCTCGTCGTAGAGGTTCTCGATCGACCACTCGATGACCGAGCGAGCCGTCTCGCGACTCTCGGGCCGACCGTCGGTGACGAAGGTCACGACCGCCTGGGCGGCGGCGTGGGCGTCGTACGGTTTCGAGGTCTCGTGTTCGAACTTCGGCGCGCCGTCGGGTTCGAAGAGGTGCTCGCGGTAAAACTCAAGCCCGCGTTCGTAGCTCGCCTCCGCACCCGCGACGTCGCCGCCCGAGTCGAGGTAGTGCCGGAGGGATTCGAGCACGAAGCCGGTGTGGAAGTTGTCGTGGCTGATGTGAGAGTCGGCGGCCGGCATCGAGTAGTGCCACGCGCCGCTGTCCTCCTGGGCCGACTCGACGAACGTCACGAGGGCGTCGGCACGCGCCATGAGGTCCTCGGAGCCGTTCTCGGCCGCCACCATCGCGAACAGCCGGGCCGCGAGCGCGTTGACGTTTATCACCACGAACTCGTCGTCGGTGGAGTAGGTGTAGGCGTCGAAGCCGTCGATCTCGACGGTGTTGATCTCGGTGCGGATGAACTCACAGGCCCCCTCCGCGACCGTCAGCGAGCGGTCGTCACCGGTGATCCGGTGGTGTCGCACGAACGCCTGGGCGGCGAACACCGTCACGACCACCGAGGGCCAGTAGGCCGGGAGGTGGAACTTCCGGGCGTTCTGCCAGGGGAAGTTGTAGCCCCAGCACGGGAGGTCGAATCGGGTCGACTGGTACTCGGCGAGCCAGTCGAGCAGCCACTCCGCCCGGTCGAGGTACGACTCGTCGTCGGTGGCCTCGTAGCGGTGGAGGTTGGCGAGCGCGAACAGCGCCATCCCCTTCGGGTTTCGCTCCTTCGGGATCGACAGCGCCGGTCGGAGGTTGACCGGCGAGAGGTTCACGCTGTGTGTCCAGACCAGTCGCGTGAACCAGTTGTCGACGAGCGTGTCGGAGTACGGACTGTTGAGCCCGTCGTAGGGGTCCCAGCCGGCGTACTCGCGGTCGTGCGCCCAGTCGAGCGCGCGGTCGGCGACCGCCGCCACGTCGAGGTCGGCCCGGTTCATCGGCGACCACAACACGAGTCTATCAGGTCGTTCGTGAGGTCGATGACCTCCTCGCGCACCGCGTGGGCGCGCTCGCGGTCGGGGTCGATGTCCGACTCGTCGAGCGACGCGACGTGGTCGATGATCGCCTCGGGGTCGCGCGAGTGGAAGATCCGGCCGTCGGCGACGAGCTCCTGGTCGACCGAGAGCAGCGTGTTCGGGAAGAAGGAGACGGCGGGTTTCTCCATGCAGGCGGCCTCGCGCGACATGGTGCCCGAGCCGGTGAGGACACACCGGGCGTGCCAGGCGAGCTGGAGCCCGTTGACCGCGCCCTGCGGGACGAACACCTCGTCGTCGGGGTACGCGCCGGCGTGACCCTCGTCGCCGCGGCCCCGCGGGAGGTAGACCACGCCGATGTCGTGGTCGACGGCGGCCGCGAGGAGCTGGGGGACTATCGAGTCGGCGTCGACGTAGGCCGCCGTCAACGCCTCCGGACGGAGCACGATGTACTCGCCCGGCGCGAACGGCAGCCGGTCGGGGAAGTCGGGGTCGGGCTCGAAACCCGCGACGTAGACGTCCTCCTTGTAGCCGTCGTAGGTGTGCACGGAGTCGGCGTCGGCCCCCCACCGGGTGAGTTCTTCGGTGGCGAACGCCCGAGGCACCACGTTGTGGGTCGCGGCGGCCTCGAAGCGGTTGTAGAGCTCCTCGACCCAGAGCCCGTCGATGTGGGCCGTGATGTCGTTGTCGGTGAAGTGTATCGAGGGCGTGCCGCGGGCCTTCGAGGCGAGGATGCACATCGCGTTGCGGGAGGAAAGCGAGACGTCGCAGTCGGGGGCTTGCAGCGCGAGCTGGGCGGTCCGGAGCGGGATGCCGAACTTCCGCACGAGGGCGTTGTCGAAGTCCCGGCCGACGACGCGGTGGTCGAAGCCGACCTCCTTCGCGAGCGAGACGGTCTCGGTCTTCTCGCGGACGGTGGTCGTCACCGAGATCCCGTCGAGCCCGCCGACGAGCGCGTCGAAGAAGAACGGGTGCGAGGGACTCACGAGGTCGATCCACGCCCGAACGAGTTCGGTGCGGGTGGTGGCTTCGGCCTCGGTTCGGGTCCGCCCGCTCATAGTTCGACGACCCTCAATCCGGCCGCCTCCCATTCGTCGGCGTCGAGGAGGCCCTTCGTGTCCACGACGACGTCACCCGCGAGGCGGCTGGCGACGTCGGTCGGGTCGAGCGCTGCGTACTCGTCGTGGTCGGTCGCGATGACGACGGCGTCGGCCCCGTCCAGCGCCTCGTCGAGCGGCGAGAGCGCGAAGCGCTGGTCGGTGACGTGCGGGTCGGTGAGCCTGACGTCGACCGAGGGTTCGTCGTCGCCCCCGGGTGCGGTCGCCGCCCGTGCCCGCGTCTGAAGCACCTCCGCGAGGCGGAGGCCGGGGCTCTCGCGGGCGTCCGCGACGTTGCCCTTGTAGGCCACCCCGAGCACCGCGACCGTCGAGCCCGCGAGCGAACCCACGCCCGCCGCCACGAGGTCGGTGACGTAGTCGGCCATCCCGTCGTTGATCGCTCGGGCGCGCTCGATCAGGTCGAGGCGCTCGGAGTGCTGGCCGAGGAACAGCGGGTCGATCGGGATGCAGTGCCCGCCAACGCCGGGTCCCGGCTGGTGGAGGTCCACCCGCGGGTGGTAGTTCGCGAGCGCGATCGCCTCGCGCGAGTCGAGCCCGTAGTCCGCCGCCACCATCGCGACCTCGTTGGCGAGCGCGATGTTCACGTCGCGATAGGTGTTCTGGATCAGCTTGACGAACTCACAGAGGGTCGGGTCGGTCGTGGTTCGGAGTTCGCCCTCCACGAACGAGCCGTAGAGTTCGGTCGTGCGCTCGACCGCCCGCTCGTCGACGCCGCCGACCGCACGGTCGTTCCCACGGAGTTCGGCGACCACGTTGCCCGGCAGCATGGTCTCGGGCGAGTACGCGAGCGAGAACTCGCCCACGTCGAGCCCCGAATTCTCGAGGATCGGGCCGACGACCTCGGTCGTGGTGCCCGGCGGCACGGTGGATTCGAGCACAACGGTGTCGTCCGCCCGGAGGACGCCCGCGACGGTTTCGGCGGCCGCCTCGACGTACGAGAGGTCCGCGCGCGCCCCGTCGAGCGGGGTCGGAACGCAGATCAGGTGGTAGTCGGCGGCGACCGCCTCCGCGGAGACCGAGAGCGAGCCGTCGAGCGCCTCCTCGATGAACGTATCGAGGCCGGGTTCGTCGACGGGTACGTCGCCGGCGGCGAGTCGATCGAGCAGTTCGGCGTTCACGTCGTAGCCGGTGACGTCGTGACCGGCGTCCGCGAGCATCGCGGCGGTCGGCAACCCGATGTAGCCGAGGCCGTGGACACAGACCGAGCTCATCCCGAGACCTCCCCGACCGACGCCGCCGGTCCGACCCCCACGAGGTCGAGGATCCGGTCGGCGGCACGGCCGTCGCCGAAGGGGTTCTCCCAGTCGGTGCCGGCGTCGAGCGCCTCGCGCGCGCCCGCCGCGATGGCGTCGGGGCCGACCCCGACGACACGGTTCGCGCCGACGTCGACCGTCTCGGGGCGTTCGGTGTTGTCGCGCAGGGTGACACACGGCGTCCCGAGGATACACGCCTCCTCCTGCACCCCGCCCGAGTCCGTGAAGACGAGCCGAGCGGTGCTTTCGAGCCGGAGGAAATCCAGGAAGTCCTGGGGTTCGATCGTCGTGATCGCCGACGGGAGGTCGATGTCGAACTCGTCGAGGCGCTCGCGTGCCCGTGGGTGGATCGGGTAGACGACGTCGAAATCCGATTCGCTGGCGAAGCCCGCCACGCCGTCGAGGAGGCTCGAAAACCGAGCCCGGTCGTCGACGTTCTCGGCGCGGTGGGCGGTCAGGAGACAGAACTCGCCGGCCGTGAGGTCGTTCTCGGCGAGCACCGCGCTCTTCTCGGCCGCGAGGTCGCGGTAGCCGATGACCGAGTCCACGATGGTGTTGCCGGTGACCTCGATCCGGTCGACGGGGACGCCCTCCTCGCGGAGGTAGCGCGCGGCCTGGTCGGTCGGACAGAAGAGGTAGTCGGCGGCGTGGTCGGCGAGCACCCGGTTGACCTCCTCGGGCATCCCCCGGTCGAAGCTCCGGAGGCCGGCCTCGACGTGACCGAGCACGCAGTCGAGCTTGCTCGCAGCGATCGAACCCGCGAGCACGGTGTTGGTGTCGCCCTGGACCAGCACGACCTCGGGCTCCTCGTCGAGGAACACCGATTCGATCTCGCGGATCATCGCGCCGGTTTGGGCGCTGTGCGAACCGGAGCCGACCGCGAGGTTGTGGTCCGGCGTGGGGAGTTCGAGCTGGTCGAAGAACACCGCGTCGAGCTCCTCGGAGTAGTGCTGGCCGGTGTGGACCACGGAGTAGCCGACTCCGCGCTCCTCGCAGGCGTCGATCACGGGTGCGAGCTTGATGATCTCCGGACGGGTACCGAGAACGATCGTCACGGCGGTCCCGCTCATCGCCGAACGTCCTCCCTCCCCGCCGTCGACGGTCGATGGTGTGTGAACTGAGTCATAGGTATCGTGTCGGGGACGCACCGCCGCAACAGACCTCGCCGCGAACCGTAGAACCCGGCATCAAGGGCATCATGCGGTCCATTCACCGGCCCGCTTATCAAACCTGTCGAAACCGGTCGACGGTGTCGCGCCGGTCGAGGTAGGTGGCGACCGCGTACGACATCCACGCCTCACACCACCGCATCAGCGTGACCCGCTTCGTGTACCAGCGTTCCTGCCGATAGAAGAAGCGGCCGTCGCCGACGTAGAGCGCCCCGAGCACCCAGCCGATGACGCGCTCGGCCAGCTCGAACTCGCCCGCGAGGCTGAAGACGATGATCCCCTGGGCCGCGGCGTGGATGTCCCGCGGGTAGGCGCTCGACTCGTCCCAGTTCGGCGCGCCGTTCGGCTCGAAGAGCTCCTCGCGATAGAACGCGAGTGCGTCGTCGAGCGTTTTCGAGTATCGGTCCGAGCCGGTGAGTTCGGCGTGGCGGAGGAGGGATTCGATGATGAAGCCGTTGTGGTGGCTGTCCATCGAGAGGTGGGAGGCCGAGGGCGGGTCGCGGTACATCCAGCCACCCTCGGGGCGCTGGCGCGAGACGACGTAGTCGAGGAGCTTCTCGCCCCGCTCGCGGTGGCCCTCCTCGGGGAATCGGTCGTCGAGTTCGAGCAGGGTGGCCCCGCCGAGCGCGACCGCGTTGAGGGTGACGTGGTCCGACGACCACGCCGGGACGTACTTCATCCGGGCTCCCTCCTCGATCTCCTCGTACTCCAAGTCCTGGTCGATGAAGTCCGCGACGGAACGGACGACCGCCGCGTAGTCCATCTCGCCATCGTCGAGGCCGGCGTCGTGGGCGGCGAGCAGCGCCCGCACCGCGTAGGAGGTCGAGACCATGTCGGGGTACTCGGGCAGACCCAGGATGTCGAGGTGCTGGATCTCGTGACGGTGCGCCCCGCAAAAGCCCGCGTAGCCCGGCGTTCGATGCTCGACGAGCCACTCCGCGAGGTCGCGGGCTTCGCGCTCGTAGTCGGTCGTCGACCCCTCGCCGAGGACCCGTCCGGCGGTGAGGTTCGCCATCGTGAAGAGGGCCGTCCCCTTGTAGTTCCGGCGCTGTTCGACCAGAAAGAGGGGTCGGACGTTGACCGGCGCGCGTTTGATGGTCTCCTGGACCGCGATGTTGAGCCACTTGTTCTCGACCGGGACGGCCTGGAGCAGCCGGCTGCTCATGCCGTCGCCGTAGTCCCAGCCGGTGTAGTCGCGCTCGCGTGCGTACCGAAGCGTTTCGCCGAGCACTCGCCCCGCGACACCGGCTCGGGGCTCGCTCGTATCACTCATGTCGTTCCGGCGAACACGCTCGCGGTAAATCCATCCATCGGATCCGGGTCGATCGAGGTCGACCGGCGAAGCGGTCGGGTGGGAGAGGTCGGTCAGCGCGTGCGCCGGGTCGCGATGAGGGCCGCGCCGAGGAGCGCGACCACTGCAACCACGACGCCGAAGCCGGGTCCGCCCGCACCGCTGCCGCCACCGCTCTCGTTGCCGTTGCTCGCGTTACCCTCGCCGCTGGCGTTCCCGCCGGCGGCCTCCGTCGACGCGCCGCCCGCCGTACCGTCGCTCGCGTTACCCTCGCCGCTGGCGTTCGTGTTCGCGTCGAGGCTGGTGGCCGTCGAGACGGTCTCGCCCGTCACGAAGAAGCTGTCGTCCTGGAGGCTGGTGGTGCTGTCGTTGTCGAGCCCCACGACCGAGCCGTTGTCGATCCGGGTGACGACGTACTGGCCCTCGCCGAGGTCGGCGGTGTCGATCGTCGTGGAGCCGTTGGCCGCGGTCTGGAACTGGCTCTGGATACCGCCGACGCTCCCGTTGTCGATCGCGTTGACGCGGTAGCTCGCGCCGGGTTCCCCGGCGAACAGGAGCCGCTCACCCTGGCGGTACTCCTCGCCGGCCGTGAGCCGGCCGCTCGCGACGAGCGTCGTGACGTAGCCGGTGGCGTTGGCCGGTACGCCGTTGTTCGTGACCACGGCGTCCTGGTCCGGGTCGAAGCTCCCGTTGAGCCGCTCGGTCTGGGTGGTGCCGCTCGTCTCGTAGTAGACCACCGCTTCGAGCGGCTGGCTCTGCGTGACCCGGCCACCGAGGTTCACCGAGTAGTTGCGTTCGTTGTACGTCGCGAGGATCGGGCGGGTGTTGCCGACCAGCTCCCCGCGCGAGCCGTCGTCGTTCTGCTTGAAGACGGCGACGTAGCCCGCGTTCGGCACCACGCCGGTGATGTTCACCGACTGGTTCGCGGCGAACTGCGAGGCGCTCTGGTTCGGGAAGGAGATGTTGGCGGCGACCACCTCGTAGCCGACCGGCACCGGACCGTCGGTTCCACCGTCGGCCCCGGTCGTCGAGACGCCGATGGCGTAGCTATCGGACGAGGAGGGCGTCGTCACGTTACCGACGTCGGCGATGATCCGGTCGCCGGGCTGGACCCCCACCGGCTGCTGGAAGTCGAGCGCCAGCCGTCCGTTGCCCTGTTTCGAGACCTGATACGCGGTCACCGACTCGACGCCCGTGTCGTTCGAGACGTAGACCGAGACGTCGCTCGGGCTCACGTTGGCGAGGTTGCCGTCGAACCCGTCGCTCGTCGCGTAGTTCAGCGTCATCGACCCCATCCCGCTCTGGGCGATGGCGTCGTCCTGCTGGACGGTGACCGACACCGGGAAGGAGTCGACGGTGGTGCCCGGCGAGTGCGGGAACGGAGCGGAGGAGCTCGCGTTGAGCGCGGCCGCCGGGCCGCTGACGGTCGCCGCGCCGGCCAGCCCGGTGAGCAGCGCCACTGCGATGATGAGTACGGTACGTCGCGTCGTCATGGATATTCGCTTGTCTGCCTCATTGTCGTACGGTTCGGGACCCGCGCGTGGTCCCGATGGACCCCGCGCGATGGTCGTCGGTTCGGATCTCACCCCAGAAGGGCTTTGTTATCCTCATCATACCCGCCGCCGAAGGCGGGGTCGAGACCGAAACGAAGCGAAGAAATCGAAGCGGCCGGTTCAGCGTCGCCGGGTCGCGATGAGGGCCGCGCCGAGAAGCGCGACCACTGCAACCACGACGCCGAAGCCGGGTCCGCCCGCACCGCTGCCGCCACCGCTCTCGTTGCCGCTGCTCGCGTTGCCGTCACCGCCGGCCTGTGTCGCTTCACCGCCGGCCGACTCGCTGGTCGACGTCCCGGCCTGCGTCGACTCGCCGCTCGTGGCGGCCGTCGACCCGCCGGCCGTCGCCGCCGTGCTCGCGTCGCTGGTCGTGGCGATCTGCTGGCCGGTGATCACGAAGCTGTCGTCGCCCGGACCGGTGGTGCTGTCGTTGTCGAGGCCCACGATCGAACCGTCGTCGACCCGCGAGATCGCGTACTGACCCTGTTCGAGGTCGGCGGTGTCGATCACCGCGGTGCCGTTGGCCGCGGTCTCGAAGTTGGTCACGCTCGACCCGAGGCTCCCGTTGTCGACCGTGCTGACCTGGTAGCTCGTCGAGGGTTCGCCCTGAGAGAAGAAGAGACGCGCGCCCTGGTCGTACTCGTCACCCGCCGCCACCTGGGCGTCGACGTCGAGCGTCGAGACCTGTGCCGTCGCGTTCACGAGGTTGCCGTTGACGACGAGCCGGTCGTCCTGGGTCGGGTTGAACGTCTGCTCGTCACGGAGCGACTGTGACCGACCCTCGGATTCGGTGTACGCGACAGCGACGATCTCCTGGCTCTCGGAGACGTTGTTGCCGATGTCTATCGAGTACCGCTCCGAGGTAGCGTTGTCAGTGACGTCGGTCGAGCCCACCAGCTGGTCGGGCGAGCCGTCCGGACCCGTGGTGAACAGCCCGACGTAGCCGCCACCGGGGATCGCCGCCGAGACGTTGAGGCTCTGGGCGTCATCGAACTGCGAGACGCTCTGGTTCGAGAGCGAGATCGCGGGCTGACTCAGCGGGTAGCTGTCGGTCGCGGTCGGGCCATCGCTCGCCCCCGAGGGGTCGGTGAAGGTGGCGTTGACCGCGTAGCTACCGGGCTGGCTCGGCGTGGTGAAGTTGTCGACCTTGAACGCCACCTCGGCACCCGTTCCGGGGCTGTCGGAGGCGAACTGCGGCTGGACCGGCCGCGGGAGCTGGATCGTGAGCTCCTGTCCGTTGGCGCTCGTGGAGGTGTTGATACCGGAGACGTCGATGATCGAGCTCTGTTGGTTGGCGATCTCGATGCGTTCGCCACCCCGGATCACCATGAAGATGTCGTCGTCGCTCACGTTCTGGAAGCTCCCGGACTCGGTCCGGAGGGTGACCGTGTCGATACCGTTGTCAGCCACGGTGTCGTTCGGTCGAGCGACGTAGACGAACGTGCCGAGCGTGTCCGACCCCGGCGTCCGTGGATACGTCGCCGCCGCACCCGAATCGAGCGCGGCCGCCGACCCGGCGAAGCCGACCGTCCCGACTACCGCCGAAAGCACTACCACCACCGCTACCGTTAGACTGCGTTTGGTTCCTGTCATCTGTGTTGAATCCGCCAGTTCGTCGGGCGTATCGAATGATACCCCGTAGGCCTGTGGTATAGCACTGACGGCTCGGAGTCGACCTGTGTTCAATCCATCCCAAAAAGTAATTTTTACACACAGCCTTCTATCCCATCGTCTGCGGGCAGTACCGCCTCGACCCAGGTTTCGTCGCCGGGTCGGAGACGAACCGACGACGATCTTTTCACGAGGTTCGACCGACGTGTTTAGAAGCGTCGGGGTCATCCCTCCAGCCAACGGTACATGAACCACCTCTTTTTTACGAACACCCCCGCTCACGTCCATCTCTACAAGCACGCCATCAACGCCCTCGAATCGCGCGGTCACGACGTCTTGGTGCTCGGCCGTGATTACGGCGTCACGAAACCCCTCCTCGAGTACTACGACCTGCCCTACCGGCTCTACGGCCGGCTGGCGACCACGAAGTGGTCGCTGGTGCGCCACCTCCCCGCCCACTACTGGTCGATCGTCCGGCAGACCCGCCAGTACGACCCGGACACGGTCTTCGGGATGGGAGCCTACGCCGCCCACGCCGGCGCGCTCTCGCGGACGCCCGTGACGCTGATCCTGGACTCCGAACCCACCTCGCTCGACCACGCCATCTCGCGGCCCTTCGCCGACACCATCCTCACCCCCTACGCCTTCGGGAAGGACCTCGGCCCGAACCACTACCGCTTTCGTGGGTTCAAGGAGTCGGCCTACCTCCACCCGGACGTCTTCACGCCGCGCGAGGACATCCGCGAGAAGCTCGGCGTCGGGCCGGACGAGCGCTACGTGATCTGCCGGCTCAACGCCTTCGGCTCCCACCACGACGTGAGCCAGTCGGGGATCGGACCGAAGAAACGTCGCCAGCTGGTCGAACGCCTCGCGCCCCACGCGACGGTGTTCGTCTCGGACGAGGGCGGCAAGATGTGCTTCGACGACGTCGACGCGCGCCCGTTCGACCTCCACCCGGGGCTGCTCCACGACGCCCTCGCCGAGGCCTCGCTCCTCGTCGCCGACACCCAGACGATGGTGACCGAGGCCGCCCTGCTCGGAACCCCCGCGATCCGCTCGAACTCCTTCGTCGGCGAGTCGGACATGGGGAACTTCATCGAACTCGAACGCGAGGGGCTGATCTACAACATCGCCTCGTTCGACGCCGCGCTCGACCGGGCGTGCTCGCTGCTTGACGACGATTCGGTCGCGGCGCGGTGGGCGGAGAAACGCGACGCCTACATGGCCGACATGGTGAACCTCACCGACGTCATCGTCGACCTCGCCACCAACCCCGACGGGCCCTCGGCGGTCGAGGGGCTCTCGCGCGACGACGCGCCGGCCTATCGACGCGAGACGCGCCCGATCGAACACTGACCGCCGAAACTCGGGGAAGACGATCGGGCGGCGGAATCGGGACTCGGCCACGTTCCGCCGGGAAGAAAGAGCGAGCGTCGGGAGTGCTCAGCCGAGCAGTCGGTCGACGACGCCGTTCACCAGCTGATAGCCCTCCTTCGCGGCCGCCATCGCGGCCCCGCCGGACTCGATGGTGTAGTACGGCGCGAGGTCCGCCCCGAACTTCGCCTTGTACCGACAGAGGTGTTCGGTGTTCGCCCCCACCAGGTCGTACTCGTGGACCGACCCCAGGGGCGGGTCGGCGACGATGTCCTCGATCAGCCGCCAGTGGAGCAGGCTGTTGACCCCGGAGTTGCCGCCCGAGCGCGCGCCGCCGAGCCAGTAGTAGGCCGCGTCGTTCGAGTAGAGCGCGATGATACCGCCCGCGTAGACACCGTCCTCGCGCGCGACGTAGACCCGACACCGCTCGCCGAGGCTCCGCACGAGGTCATCGACGTACGCCCAACTCGGCCCGAAGTGTTCGTCCTGTTCGGCGTAGCGAGCCGCGACGTCGTCGTAGACCTCGTGTGCCGCCTCGACGGTGTGCTCGGCCGTCTCGACTTCGACGGCCGACTCCTCCGCCGACCCGATCTCGCGCCGGAGGCTCCGGCTGAACGATTTCAGGACCTCGTCGGACGAGCGCTCGTCGAGCGGGAGCCGGTAGGTGAAGCTCGGGTCGACCGAGAGCCCTTCCCAGCGGTAGGGTCGCGGGTCGGGGTAGGC